>JANWLA010000041.1 GCA_025451075.1 Nitrosotalea sp.
CACAATCACAGAATAAGAAATAAAAGGATCTCAAATCCATCATGGATATGCAGACAGAATCTACGAAATACATTTTTGTGACAGGAGGAGTCATGTCTGGCCTTGGAAAAGGTGTTGTTTCATCATCTGTTGCAAAGTTACTTCAGCTTTCTAATCAAAAAGTCTCTTGTGTAAAATTTGATCCATACCTGAACTATGATGCAGGTACAATGAATCCGATTGCCCATGGCGAAGTCTACGTTACGGAAGACGGTGG
The DNA here is from genome assembly GCA_025451075.1 of Nitrosotalea sp. Lineage (GTDB taxonomy): Archaea > Thermoproteota > Nitrososphaeria > Nitrososphaerales > Nitrosopumilaceae > Nitrosotalea. The sequence goes on from JANWLA010000041.1 coordinate 257, forward strand.
AGAATGCGACATGGACATTGGAAACTATGAAAGATTCCTAAACCAGAACATGCTAAAGACTCACAACATCACCACCGCTCAAATTTATTCAAGTGTCATTGAGGCAGAAAGGCGCGGAGAGTATCTTGGAGCATGTGTGCAGATAATTCCACACGTTACAGATGCCATCAAGGAGAGGATCAGAAAGATAGTCAAAAACGAAAACCTTGACATGTTGGTAATAGAGTGTGGTGGAACCGTTGGCGACATTGAGAGTCTGCCGTTTCTTGAGGCCCTAAGACAGATGAGATTAGAAGAAGGGCCAGAAAATGTAATTTTTATCCACGTTACACTTGCACCGTCACTTGATGTTGTAGGTGAACAAAAGACAAAGCCTACCCAGCACAGTGTTCAAGAACTGCGAAGAATCGGTATCCAGCCAGACTTGCTAGCCGTAAGATGCACAAGGCCACTTGAAATAGCAACACGAAAAAAGATTTCATTATTTTCAAACGTCTCAGAGCGCGATGTCTTTTCATGCCATGATGCAGAATCAATACTTCTAGTACCTCAGATGCTGTATGATCAAGGCATCGTTGATGTAATATTCAAAAAGTTTGGCAAAGTTGGAATGGTAAATACTTCAGCAAACTGGGACAAGTGGAATGCAATCATAAATTCATTTCAAAATGTGAAAGAATCAGTCAGGATTGCAATGATTGGAAAATATGTAAAGCTTGCAGATAGCTATGTGAGTGTAAACCATGCCCTAAAGCATGCAGGTGCCAAGATTGGCAAAAATGTAATGATTGACTGGATTGATTCTGAAGAATTAAACGGAGATTTGAGCAAACTTGCAACATACAATGGAATAATTGTTCCAGGAGGATTTGGAGACAGGGGTGCAGAAGGAATAATCAGCACTGCAAACTATGCACGAGAGAAAAATATACCATACCTCGGAATCTGTTTTGGTTTTCAGCTAGCTGCAGTGGCATTTGGAAGACATGTTTGCGGATTGACAAATGCCAACTCTACAGAGATTGCACCAAATACAGAAAACCCAGTAATTGATCTACTGCCAGAACAAAAATCAGTTGAAAACCTTGGAGGCTCGTTGCGTTTGGGGGCTCACGAGATTACAGTTGAAGAAAATACAATGGCATTCAAGCTTTACAAATCAACCAAGATTCACAAGAGGCACAGACACAGATTTGAGTTCAACCAGAAATATTTGGACATGTTCTCTTCAAAGGGCATGAAGTTTTCAGGGTATAGCGACAACAAAAAACGCATGGAAGTATTAGAGATTCCAAATCACAAATTCTACCTAGGGGTACAATACCATCCAGAATTTAGTAGCAGACCAGGATACCCCGAAGAGTCTTTTGAGGCTTTCATAAAGGCATCAGCCAGTACCTAGGACTATTTCGGGATTTCGTATATTCTCTGGCGAGTGTCACGAAGTGAGACTCTTCTTTTTACATATCCTTTTTCAAGCAAGTGACTCAATGCAAGCCTGACAGTCCTATCAGGAAGAAGTGTCTTTTCAGCCAGTTCTTTTTGCGTAAGAGAGCCTTCATACTCTAAAGTTTTGAGCAACAACTTTGAACTGGGTGGCATATTCAAAAGCTCGTCTGCAAGTTTTACCTTTTTAGCAAGAGCAGAAACTGTAGTAGAATCCTTTTTCATTCTGATAACATTTGCAGGCTGGGAAAATTTTGTGCAGACCAAAGTCTTGTCAACTTTGAATCTGTCCTTTCCATCAATTACAACTTCACATCTCAGGCTAGATGAGATGTCATCTATTTCAATAAATGCGTCTTCTGGAACTATTAACGGACGTCTTGTGATATCAAGTGAATTTACTGAGACAATGCAAAAGACTTTGGAGTTTTGATATATGGCAGGACCTCCTGCTGACATGGAATATGCAGACGAACCAATCGGTGTTGATACTATCAGGCCATCACTGCTGTCATGCCACAACTCTTCCCCATTTACCCGCAATACATGCTCTACCAATGTAGCACTCTTTGATGAAAATATTGCAACGTCATTTAGTGCAGGATAGATTTGCCTTCCGTCAATTTTTACGCCAACCCGTGGTAGTGCCTCAATTGAGAAATCACCTTTTTTTAATCTGTTAAGATATATCGGAAATTGTTTTAGGTCAGTCTGGGCTAAAAATCCACTAGACTCGTATTCGTTTATTCCAAGCACTGGAATTGCAGAAGTGGTTACATTGTGAAAGTATTTTCTAACGCCCCTATCTCCACCTGTCACTATAACATAGTCAATATCTTTTCCAAGTGGTTTTTTTCCAAGGTTTACAGCCTCTATTCCATGGCTTTCAAGTGAAAGTTTTATGGATTTTACAGTCTGCTCTTGATCTTGGCTATAGATTGCAACCTTCACGAGTTAGATTCACCGCTCACACAATAAAAGCTTAGACACTTGAGAACTGCATCAAATTGTAAAGGTATGCTGCGTTTCTCTCAGTATCACCACCTACTGGGACCTTGTTAAGACCTGTGGCATGCGTTTCAAGAGCAGCTTGTGCTGCACCAACTGCAAAACAGATTGCCCAGACAGGATCTTTTTCTTTTAGAAATGAGCAAGTAAATGCTGCACAAAAGATATCACCGACTCCAGTCGTATCGCCTATTTCCATATTTGGAATTTTCAGGTGATACATTCTATCCTTTACAAGCATCGTAATGTTTTGCTTGTTGGTATAGAGCACATGCTTGACACCTTTTTTTTGCAAGGCAACCATAGCTTCTTTTTCTTTTAATCCAGTGAGGTAAAACGCCTCATCAGGATCTGATTTGATTGCAGTTATACTTGATAAATCAAGAATTGTTTTCTCAAGAAAAACTTTGTTGTCACTTGCGGTTCTGCGCAGATATCCTTGTGGGTCAAGCAATGTAAAATCAAAGTTTTCCTTTATGCTATCTAGTGTATCTTCAGATATTTCATCAAAGACCGGACTTACAATTGCACCATCGGCGTCAGATTTTATGGATTCAATTGGATCACACTTTGCCTTAAGGTAAAGATCACGCTCTGTTCCAAATATGTTTAATGCAAATCTAGTGGTTGGTTTTTCAGAGATTGAACCCTGTGAAAGAAAAATTCCTTTTTCTTCAAGTTCTTTTCTAAATGTAAAATCTGCACCTACTTTGGTATGAAGATCAATTTCAAACTTCATATTTTTTGCAGTCAATCCGCAATAGCATGCAGGACCTCCAGCCGTTTGTACTACGGTGCCATTTTGTGATATCTCATCTATGGTACAATGCGAAAATATTGCGACCTTCATTTGATTTTATGTCAATACCTTTCCATTTAGTCCTTTTTCTGGCTCGCCAGGCAGGTTTGACATATTACCTTGCCTTTTTCTATAACAATCTCAACATTTGAGCGAAGGCAAACATGGCAGAGACCACGCATAATTCATTTTAAAATAATATTAAATTTAAATTTTAATGAGTGCCAAGCGCGTTAAATCGTAGATATACTACCCCTCACCAAACGATATCTTGTCCATTTGGTACCAGCCCAAGAATTTACTCCACTAGAACACAAATTTGGCAGAAACTCGGGCGGTCAAATATCGTTATAAAGAGGCTCCATACAGGTAAAATATGCCACTAAAGCGTGCTAGTCGTGGAAGACAGAAAGGAGGAAAAGGATCCACAGGACGTATCCAGTGTACAAACTGCGGTGCTACTGTACCACGAGACAAGGCAAAGAAAGTCACATCTAGACTAAACCTAGTAGAACACACTTTGGCAAAAGAGCTAAGAGCACAAGGTGCATACATTGCAGCACCAACAGTTCTCAAATGGTACTGTATTTCATGTGCAATACACTTTGGAATTCTAAAAATCAGATCAGCCGATTCAAGACGTCAGACCGGCAGACTACGATAGTTAATCCTTTATTCCGTGAGATGTAGTTATTATTCTCTGGACAAATGTTATTCCAGCAATTATTGCAACAATGACTACGGCATAATTTAGAAAATCAATCATTCCGATTATTGCAATTACAAGCAATCGTTCTGCGCGTTCCCCTATACCTATTCCTTGTAGCTGAACTCCAAGAGACTCTGCCCTTGCCCTAGTGTAACTTACAAGCAGAGAAAGTCCTATTGCCAATAGTACTAGATAGCCTTGCGAATATCCTCCAATTAGGATGCCAAGAAATATTGCAACTTCGGCAATTTTATCAAAAACAGAATCAAGAAATGCTCCTTTCTTAGATGACTTGCCAGTAATACGAGCAACCTGACCGTCAACAATATCAAAAAATCCAGAAACAAGAAGCAAGATTCCTCCAAGTACAAAAGAATATTCTAGATGAATCGCATATACAATTGCAGATGCAAACGCAAAACCTAGTCCAATTGCAGTCCAGAAATTTGCAGACAGGCCTGTGGCAGCAAAAACTTTACCAATGTTTTGCAGGGTAGGTTTTAACCCCTCTCTAAAGTTGTTCAGCATCTGATACCAGCCACATATCTGACAATAATTTATACCATATATCTGAGTGTGCTTGGCAAGATTTTTCCACCTTTGTGCCAAATCAAAAAATCTGATATAATAGTGCGTTTTAGAACTCTCATGGGCCTCATATCAAAAGGTGCAAAATGCAGTGTCACAGGCTGTGACAGTGATGGCGTTCGTTCTCTTACTGCCTCAAAGGTAGATGGTACTGGAGTGGGCATACCACACGGTTTGAAAAAAGCAATCCTTTGCAAAGAACACTACAAAGAGTGGAAAAAGGCAACAAAGGAAGACAGAGACACAGAAAAAGCAAGATACAGTAGATTCTAAGATAACTAAATCTTAATGATTTTATTTTCTGAATTATTTTGAATTAGATATAATTCACAGAAAAATTATTTGCTTTATGCCTAGCGCTTTTTGTTAAAGTATGCCTTGGACAAGTCTTCATAGTACTGGGGCAATTTCTTGTATAGCCTCTTTGGTTTTCGCGGCTTTTCATTACTTAGTGCATAAAGACACATTATTGGAAATGCAATTGTTGCATCTGTATAGACCATAATGACATCTTCATGAGCATCTTTTACTTTTCCCCAGCTCTTTCCTTCTTGCAATGTTGCCCCCGAAAGACCGCCAGTGTCTGGTCGTGCATCAGTGATTTGGATTATATAATTTTGCCCACCATGGCCCAATCCAAGTATTTGATCAAGCAACGGACCTGTTTGCTGGGCAGTATTTTTTGGCACACCTCCACCCAATTCCAGGATTCCAGATTTTTTAGAGTGGTACAAAATAGCGGCTTGCTCTATTATCTCCCTTACAAAGTCAAGACTGTGTATCTTGTTTTCAAGCCGTAGCGGAGCCAAGTCTAGTGCAAGTGATGAATCCTTCAAAGTTGAGATATACACCGGGACATCATAGTCATATGCAGTTACAACAAAGCTGCGCTCAGGATTCTTGGAATGTTGTTTAGAATATTTTCCCATTTCATTGCAGAATTCAGCTGTTGTAAATGGTTTATCAAGTAAGTTTTTTGTAAACATTTTCTGTACAATTTTATCTTCTGCCTTGAGAGTTTCACCCCCTTTGATGTATACGTCTCTGATTCTTACAATATCTTTTTCATAAAGTATCATGTCATCTACCTCAAAGTGACCTTGTTTTACAGGCAAGTTCCACGCGAAATGATCCTCATGGTATACATTTGCACCAGTGGAGACAATCCAGTCAACAAAGCCTCGTTCTATTAACGACTTGAACAAGCCTCCAAAACCAACAGGAGTCATTGCTCCTGCCACTGTGAGGCATATAGTAGCATCATCTTCAATCATTTTACAATACAACTTTGCGGCATCTCCGAGTTGCCTTGCATTATAGCCAGTACTTGAAAAAATTTCCACTAGATCATCAATGCCCATATTGGGTTTTATCTTCAGGTGAGGGATGTCCTTTCCTTTGAAATTATGATGATCCACGAACGACTAACTTTTTTTGGGGTAAATAAATACTTGCAAGGATTTACTTGAATTGCAATCAAAACAATGTTACAAAAAGTATAGAAATCTATTCTGGGAGTTCTACTTTCCTTGCATCGTGTCGTGAAATTTCTTTATGCATGTCAACATGTGACTTGTCTTTGAAAGTCAGGTTACATCTGTAACAATGCCATGCTGTCATGCTCATGTCATCTAATACGTATTTTTTGTATTTAAGACGTGTGCACAATTTGTTCATATTATTGATACTAGATAATCTTCGGAAAAATCTTCGTGTTACAATAATTAATGTTACAAAACCAAGACGGTCATTTTTCACATAGTATTTTAATAAGAAACCAGAAGTTTGAGTCGGATGCAAGTTTTCAAGGAGCAAAAATGGGATCTAAGCGAACTTGTAGAGGATCCAGAATCACAGCACTTTGAAAGACGCCTAAAATCAATCCAAAATGACGTCAATAACTTTGAAAAAAACAAAAAGATACTCAAGCCTACCATATCTGAGAAAAAATTCATGTCAATGCTTCATACTTTGGAGTATATCACAGAAGAGTTTGGCAGGGTTTCAGGCTATGCATCACTAGAGTATTCATCAGACACCCAGTCAGACAAGGCCACATCGCTTGTTTCAAGGATGAGAAAGATGGGGGCTCAGCTTGAGAACCAGACCTTGTTTTTTGACCAGTGGTGGAAAAAGCAGATTGATGAGAAAAATGCCCAGAGGTTGATGAAGTCATCTGGTGAGCTGCACGAATTTTTAAGATACAAGAGACTGCTTGCAAAATATTCCCTAACAGAGCCAGAAGAGAGGATAATCAATACGCTTGATGTCACTGGCCATTCTGCACTTGTCAAAATATATGATAAAATAACAAATGCGTTCACCTTTGAGGTAAAAATTGACGGTAAGACAAAAAAGTACAACAGAGAGGAACTGTCAGTTTTAATTCGAAGCCCAAAACCAAGAACAAGAGAGATTGCATACAAGGCGCTATTGTCAGAGTTTGACAAAAACAAGGGAGTCTTGGGTGAGATTTATCAGAACATAGTTTCAAACTGGAAGGACGAATGCATCCAGATACGAGGATATGCATCCCCAATATCAGTTCGAAATATTGGAAACGATACAGATGACAAGACAGTAGATGCACTGCTTGCAGTCTGCAAGAAAAATGCAGATGTGTTTCGCAAGTTCTTTTTGCTAAAGGCACGCATCTTGAAGATGAAAAAATTACGAAGATATGACATTTATGCACCAATTCAGAAAAGAGAGGAAAAAAAATACAACTATGACAAGGCAGTAAAACTTGTTTTAGATACGCTAAATGATTTTAGCCCACAACTAAGTGAATATGCAAAAAGAGTATTTGTCCAAAGACATGTGGACTCGACCATCAGGCCAGGAAAAAGAAGCGGCGCGTTTTGCAGTACAATATCTCCAAAGATAACTCCATATGTCTTGGTAAATTTCAAGGGCAGAACAAATGACGTGTTCACTCTTGCCCACGAGTTGGGACATGCAATACACAGCGTAGCAGCTTCTGGAAAATCAATATTCATAGCTGAAGCTCCCCTGCCACTTGCAGAGACTGCCTCAACATTTTCGGAAATGTTATTGTTCAACAAAATCTTAGACCAAGTTTCAGATGATGAACAACAGTCAATATTGACAGAGCACTTGGACGACATGTATGCCACAGTAGGACGACAGGCATACTTTACGCTCTTTGAGATAGCCGCTCATAAAAAAATTGGCAATGGTGCCATGGTCCAAGACATAACATCAGAGTACATGAAGACACTCAAGGACCAGTTTGGAAACTCGGTAGATATCACACCAGACTTTGGGACAGAGTGGACATGCATTCCACACTTTTACCATTCTCCGTTTTACTGCTATTCCTACTCTTTTGGCAATTTACTATCGCTGTCACTATACCAGCGATACAGAAAGGAGGGACGATCATTTTCCTCCACTTATGTGGACATACTGGCTGCAGGAGGCTCCAAAAAACCAGAAGACCTGCTCAAAGAACATGGAATTGACATTACATCTGAGAGTTTCTGGCAAGAAGGTTTCGAGTATATCAAAAACCAGACAGATAGACTGAGTAAAGTAGTTAATTAAAAGCGCCTGGCAGTCAAGCGCCCCCAACTGCCAGGCAATGTTCCCCTACGGTTTGAACCGATGTCAAAGACATTGTACGTACATTATAATTTAAACCTAGAGTTTAGATCGAGAACTATTTTATTTTATGACGACCATAACTTGCCAAGTGAAATATCCAAGATGCTGCAGTAAAGAACCCGAGTACTTGGTTACTTATGATTGCGGACCAGATCCCCAGCAGACCATGCTTGTCTGCAAGAGCCATTTCAAGGAGGAACCATTTCAGAGATTTGCAATAAAGATAGAAAAATTGAGAGAATAACTTAATAGTTCGATTTCAAAAAATGCTGTAAATGAAAAATCTTCTTGCCTTATCTATAATTGTCTCATTGTTGATGGTATCATGTATTGCAGCCTATGCACAACAACCACAACTTGCATCTTACCGTGAAACAGCACATATCCTAGTTGATGAAAAAGTGCAGAACCGAACCACGGCATTTATCACATTAGCATCAACAAGCCCTGTTGAAATGCGAGTTCCAGCAGACCTTAGTCAAAAAGTACAGAATGCGGCCAACGTGACATCAGTTGTAATAACAAATGCACAGAATTGCGTATTAGGAATCCAGGACCAAGGATGTGTTTTGGTAAACATTGTTTCTCCAGCGCTTATTGAAAGTTACAACATTACAACTATTCAGACAAATGCACGACAAGTGGGAGATACTCTTATCGATAGCATAAACAAGGCATTTGCATTAAATGCACAATTTAACAACGTATACGTTAATCCAAAGGGAGACTTGAATGGTGCACTTGGCACATCAGGCATTGTATCTGGAAACAGGACAATATCTGTAGTGTATACAATGTCAAGACCTGATTCTTCGTATATTTTTGACGGCTTGACTGCAATACTGATACCAAAGCAAATTCGCGATGACGGAGGATTCTTCAATGCCGCACAAAAAATGGCCCAAGATACCAACTCTACTGTAACATTTGCAATCACTCCAGGCCAAGGAGCATTGCTTTACCAATTACAAGTCTCAAAACAAATTCCAATCAAAACCCAAGTGACTTCAATCAAGCCATTTGAATTATTTGGCATAGACAAGCTTGAAAGATCAAGCTACTTTGATGTAGGATTCTTTCCATTGAATTCAATTTTAGATGTCACTGTAATATCAAATCAGAGTCTGGCAATAACTCCGCAGGGCGGAAATGTTGCACCAACTACAGTCAAGGATGGTCAAAAGTTTCCATCAGACTTGACAAAATCCGGATGGATTATTGACCCAGATTATGGACAGAAAATTTCTGCAATCTACTTATTTGGAAAAGATACGTCAGTTACAGACAGTCAGGCTTCACTTACTTTGAGTACAAGCGTGCCAACAGTCAGTCAAGACAATACAACAGCTGTATCACCACCACCCGTTTCAAATACCAATTATTCCATCTATGCATTAATTGGCATAGTTGCAGCCGGCGGCGCCGCAATCTACCTATTTCTTAAAAGAAGATAAAATTTAGAGAATCAGCACTGCTGCTGTGAATACCGTAGTCCAGTGACCCTTTGCATCACCAACAGCACTTTGTGTTATGTTTCGAGTCTTGTAAATCTGTCCAGATATCTTCCACTGTTGTCTTTTTACATCCCAGCTCTTGTTTACATCAAATGATATTCCAAGTGATGATGCAAGCATCTGTGCAGCAATGTCTTCTGCATAGTCACCTGCCTCTTTTTCAGTCTCTCCAAAGGAGACATATTCTGAGAGATAACCATACTTTGTCTTGTCTTTGGGTTCGGCAATTCCAACAGATGCAGCCATCAATCTATGTGGCTCATTGCTCTCTTGCCTAGAGTAAATTGCAAATGTTACACTGCCTGGTCTTATCAATTTCAAGCCTTCAGCTTTTGGAATTACCTTGCAGCCAGGAGGAAATATACTTGAGATTAAAACTAGATTCGTTCCAGCAATTCCAGCATCTCTGAGCGCATACTCAAAACTTGTCAGCCTGTCAGGATGCACACCCTTGCCTTTGGTAAGGAAAATTTTCTTTGCTACTAAATCCAGCACAAGTCAAGTCTTAACTAACATCTTTAAAAATATATTGAATTGACAAAAAATGAATTACTGCAAGTTTTGCAATGACAAAATTATTTCTTGGCCATGTTTTTCAGGACTAATGTCCCTGAAAATTTTTGAAACCTTGCCATCCTTATTGATGATAAAAGTTGATCTCTTTGCAAGCCCTGCAATGTTCAATCCGGCATAGGTTTTGCAGATAGTCTTGGTAGTATCACTTAGGTGAAGATATGGTACGCCATACTCTTCTACGAACTTTTTTTGGTCTGGTACAGTGTCTATAGATATTGCAAAAAGTTCAGCATTTTGCTCCTTTATCTTGGGATATGCCTCAATTGTTGCCTGCGCCATCTGAAATATTCTCTTGGACGGACATGCAAACAGGTGATTTTTAGGATAAAAACACAGTACGACATTTTTCTTTCCTTGAAAAGAGCCTAGTTTTACCATGCTGCCATCATTTGCTACAAGTTCAAAATCTGGTGCGGTGTCCCCTTCATTCATTATACCATCTAATCAGTCATGCAGGTTAATACCATTTTTGTTTGGATTTTTTTATCAGGAAATTAAATCAGGATTTACTTTTTGAAGGTCTTTTGGTATAGTTTTATTCCAGCAGATATTGCCTTTTTGGCACTTGCTGCATTTTTCCACCCTAGTATCTCAACTTTCTTGCCTTCAAGCTGCTTGTAGGTGGCAAAAAAGTGTGCTATTTCCTTTGGGATGTGTTTTTCAAGATCAGAGAGATCATTGATGTCTTCAAATCTGACGTCATCTTTTGCAACACATAAAATCTTGTCATCCATTTCGCCACCGTCTTTCATCTGGAGCATTCCTATTGGACGCGATTCAATTAGCACTCCAGGATATGTCGGGTTTGTGACAAGCACCAGAGCATCCATTGGGTCACCGTCTTCTGCAAATGTCTGCGGAATTATACCATATTCTCCAGGATAGAAAAACGGTGAAAACAAGACTCTGTCAAGTTTTATGACGCCATGCTTTTTGTCATATTCATATTTGTTCTGAGAACCTTTTGGAATTTCAACTATAACGTTTATCACAGAAGGCACTTTTGGGCCAGTTTCAATATCACGCCACAAGTCCATGATAAATTGTTCAGAAATACAGCCTTATTTAATTGACATCATGGAAAAATAATTTCTTTATATGACATATTTCCCAGATGTCAAACTCGTACAACTTCGGAAAAGATAAAACGGTAATACAGTTAGTTTGAACCATGAAGGCAGCATACGTTTCAGGACCATCAGATGTCCAGATTAAAAATGTAGAAAGACCCCAAGCAGGCCCAGGCGAGATTCTAGTTACCATGAAAGCCTGCGGGGTATGCGGCTCTGACTTGGAAAAAATATACGGCAAGTACAGCCAGCCTTCAATGAGGCTGGGTCACGAGCCCTCTGGAATAGTGTCTGCAGTAGGAGACGGAGTGTATGACCTGAAAAAAGGTGACAGGGTCTTTACACATCACCATGTACCATGTTATACTTGTCATTATTGCACACATGGAAATGAGACCATGTGTCAGAAATATTCAGAGACAAACTTGTCACCATGTGGTCTTGCTGAAGAGTTTATCGTTCCCCAGTGGAATGTAGCACATGGTGGAATAATAAAACTGCCAGACCATGTTAGTTTTGAAGAGGCGTCAATGATCGAACCCCTTGCATGCTGCATCAGGGCATGGAATAAAATAAAATTCAAAAAAGGGGATTCAATTGCAATTTTAGGTGCAGGACCAACTGGACTGATGCACCTTATGCTAAGCAAGGCATACGGGATACAGGACATATTTTGTTTAGACATTAACGATTTCAGACTGGGCTTTGCAAAAAAATTCGGCATAACCGAATCGATAAGATCAGATGACCCAGAAGCATATCAGAAAATTCTTGCAAAGACGCAGAACCGCGGAGTAGACATCGTAATGGTTTCAACTGGAAGCATCAATGCCATATCACAAGCAATTGACTTTGTGAGAAATGGAGGAACAATAGTTCTTTTTGGTGTGCCAACAAAAGATGTTACCATGTCACTTGCAATGAGCAAGGTGTATTCTAAAGAAATTACGATCACACCAAGCTATGCAGCTTCTGAAAAAGACACCAATGAAGCATTTGAGATGATACAAAAGGGAATAGCAAATGTCAAAGATTTGATCACTCACAAATTTTCTCTTACAGAATCTGCAAAGGCATTAGATTATGCCCACCAAGGAAATGATTCCATGAAAATAATAATTACAAATTCAGAAACGCTTAACTAAGGCAAATTTTTTCGATGATGATATGGACTGGGGACTCAAAAACAGACTAGCAAAAATAATCAAGCCACAAAACAGGCGAGGTGTAATGCTTGCTGTAGACCACGGTTACTTTCTTGGACCAACAGAAAGACTTGAAGTGCCAAGAAAAACAATTGCACCGCTATTACCTTTTGCAGATTCTCTCATGCTAACACGTGGTGTTCTTAGAACATCAGTTGACGCAAACTTCCCAGTACCAGTTGTGCTTCGAGTATCAGGAGGAGCAAGCATCATTGGAAAAGACCTCTCAAATGAAAAAATTACCACCTCAGTAAAAGAGGCAATCAGGCTCAATGCATCAGCTCTTGCCATGTCAATATTTGTTGGAGCCACACATGAACACGAGTCACTTGTCAGTTTAGGTAATCTAGTAAACGAAGGCGAAGAATATGGAATTCCAGTACTTGCAGTTACCGCAGTAGGAAAAGAACTTGAAAAACGTGATGCAAGGTATCTCAGCCTAGCATGCAGAATGGCTGCCGAGTTTGGTGCACATTTAGTAAAAACATACTATTGTGAAAACTTTGAAAAAGTTGTAACATCATGCCCAGTCCCAGTAATAATTGCAGGCGGTCCAAAACTTGCAACAGAGCTTGACGTGTTCAATCTAACCCATGACGCACTGCATGCAGGTGCAGCAGGAGTTGACATGGGCCGAAACATCTGGCAAAACGACCACCCAGTTGCAATGATAAAGGCAGTAAGGGCCATCGTTCACCAAAAGGCTACAGTCAAAGAGGCTCATGAAATTTTCAAAAAGCTAAAAAGCGAATCACCTCAAAAGGTACAGCCACAAAAAAGCAAACCAAAAAAGTAAATTCTTAATCTGAAATTTTTGTCAAGTGCAGGTGCACAATCTTCCATTTTGCATGCTTTACCAAGACAAATGTTGCCCTGCTGTTCATCGTCATGTGCTGTCCACGAAAGCTGTAATTGTCAACAATCATGCCAGACTGGAGTACAGTAAAGGTTGCAACTGCAAATGTTTCAAACAAGTCCACTCGTAAATTTTTGAGTTCATAATCATAATCAGATATGCTGACAAACCTTAGCTGTTCAAGAGCTGTAGTTGTTGCAAAGTCCTTGAGATCAAACGGAGGAACATCACTGTATGCAGAAAACCTCGGATCCTCTAGTTGTATAACACTTAGCGGCGCAACATTTTTTGTTTTTCCAGCATTGAAAAATGTCGTTATAATATCTAGTATCTCTTCTTGGTCGCTCAAAATCGGTATTGCTTGAGGTAAATCTAGTTTAAGTCTTCTGAACTAGCACATCATGCCTAAACGTGCCTAGCCAATCTATAATATATTAAGACTTTTTGACCAAATACTTATTAACAATTTTAGAGGGAAAAATAATAAGTATGACAAAAGTAGACGCGACAAGCATTTCAAGTATTTTGTTGCTAGTCGAACTTGTGCTGTAAAATACAGCAGTTTTTGGAGATAGAAAATTATGGAAAAAATATCTGGTGCTAGGTCTTTGATGATCGCTTTGGAAAAAGAGGGCGTGGAAATTGCCTTTGGGTTACCGGGAGGTGCAAACTTGCCAATATACGACGAGCTCTACAAGAGCAACATCCGCCACGTACTGGTAAGACATGAACAGTCTGCATCACACATGGCAGACGGTTTTGGGCGAGTCAGCAGAAGACCAGGAGTCTGTTTTGCAACATCAGGACCAGGTGCCACAAATATTGTTACAGGAATTGCAACAGCCCAGGCAGATTCTGCACCAATGGTTGCAATCACAGGACAAGTTCCTTCAAAGATGATTGGGCGTGACGCATTTCAAGAAAGTGATATTATCGGAATTACAAATCCTATTGTAAAATATGCATTCCAGCCAATGAGTCCAAATGAAGTTCCAGAGGTTGTAAAAAAGGCATTCTACATTGCATCAACTGGAAGACCAGGACCTGTACTAATTGATATTCCAAAGGATGTACAACAAAATGAAGCAGAGGTACATTTTCCATCAGAGGTAAAAATCAGGGGATATCACCCATGGGTTGACCCCGATGTAATACAGATTGAAAGGGCAACAGATATGCTACTATCAGCAGAGAGGCCAATCATTCTTGCAGGCGGTGGAGTGATAATTTCAAGCGCATTTGCAGAATTACAATCAATTGCAGAGTTACTCATGATTCCAGTTGTAACAACTTTTAAGGGAAAAGGATCATTTCCAGAAAATCACCCGCTCTCACTTGGACCAATAGGAATGCACGGTCATGCAGAGGCAAACAAGATGATGACTGAAGCCGACTGCGTATTGGCATGCGGTTCCAGATTTTCAGACAGGTCAGTTGGAACATTTGAAGAGTTTGAGAGAAACTTGAAAATCATACACATGGATGTAGACCCAGCAGAGATAGGAAAGAACCAGACAACAAACGTTGCAGTAGTCGGAGATGTAAAGACATCACTTAGGATAATGGTAAAAATGCTAATCCAAAAAGCAATCAAACGCAATGGAGAAAATGCGTGGGCAAAAAGAGTCAAGGAAACAAAGGACTACTATAGAGAAAATCTCAAGATACACCCACATCCATTAGCAGCATCCAAAGTTCTCAAAAAATTAAGAGAGGTCTTACCTGCACAGTCAATTGTAACCACCGAAGTAGGGCAGCACCAGATGTGGGCATCATTATTTTTTGATGTAATACATCCTGGAACATTCTTTAGCTCAACAGGCCTTGGAACAATGGGTTGGGGATTCCCAGCTGCAATAGGCGCCAAGGCAGCAAAGCCAGATGTCCCAGTATTAGATATCGCAGGAGAGGGAAGCTTCAACATGACAGAAAACTCGCTTGCAGTCTCTGTGCTAGAGGATTTACCGGTTATCGTATTTTTGCTAAATAATTTCACACTTGGCATGGTAGCCCAGTGGCAGCGAACATTTTATGACAGGAGGATGATTGGAGTTGACCTCAAGAATTGTCCAGACTATGTCAAGGTAGCTGAAGCATATGGCGCACAAGGAATACGGGCTACAACACTTGATGAAATCGGCAAGGCGGTTCAGACTGCGATAAAGAGCAATGTTGCTACAGTAATTGACATTCCAATTGACCCACAAGAAGACGTATTGCCATTTGTTGCCCCAGGGACATCTCTTAAGGACATGATACTACCATCCTAGTGAGATACCATGTGGTCAATAATTTCCGTCCTAGTAGAAAACAAGCCAGGTGTCTTGTTCAAGATTACAAACTTGTTTAGATCAAGAAACTATAACATCGACAGCATATCGGTAGGGATAACTGAAAACCCAGAAGTATCAAGAATGACAATCACCACCGAGGCAGATGAAAAACAACTCAGTCAGATAATCAAGCAGTTAGACAAACTAATTGATACGTTAGAAGTAAAACTATTAGACGAGAAAAAGAGTGTATACAGAGAACTAGTCATGATGAAACTCAAAGTATCAAAACCAACTGACATTAAGGAAATAACAGACCTTGCAAATGCATTCAAGTGTGATGTTCATGATGTTCGAAAATCATCAATCATAATTGAAATCACTGCAACACCAGATAGAGTCAGCGCGTTAGTAGATCTTGTCAAAGGGTATGGAATTTTAGAAATGGCAAGAACCGGAATATGTGCACTAGCAAGAGGAGGATATGAAAATGAAGGTTAGAATTTTTGATACCACGCTAAGAGACGGCGAGCAGACACCAGGTGTAGCCCTTACTCCAGACCAAAAACTTGCAATAGCGCAAAAACTCGACGAGTTGGGTGTCGATGCAATTGAAGCAGGATTTCCAATCATATCAGAAGGAGAAAAACAGGCAATCAAGTCAATCACATCAGCAGGTATGAGAGCAGACATTTGTGGATTGGCAAGAACTGAAAGAAAAGATATCGATGCAGCAGTTGCAGTCGGGCTAAATTACATCCACACTTTCATTGCAACATCTGACATACATTTACAATACAAACTAAAGCTAACAAGAGAGCAAGCATTAGCAAAAGCAGTTGATGCGGTACAATATGCAAAATCACTTGGCTTGAAGGTAGAGTTTTCAGCAGAGGATGCAACAAGAACAGACAGAGAATTTCTAAAAAAAATATTCAATGCAGTAACAGAAGCAGGTGCTGACAGACTAGACATTCCGGATACGGTAGGCTATTCCACTCCACAATACATTGCAGCAATCACAAGAGATACAATTGACGCAACTCACTTGCCTGTCAGCGTACACTGTCATAATGACTTTGGGTTAGCAGTAGCAAATGCAATATCTGCAATACAAGCTGGTGCACAATGTGCACATGTTACAATAAACGGAATTGGTGAGAGGGCAGGCAATGCATCATTAGAAGAACTAGTGATGGGGTTGCAGTGCCTCCAATTTGATAAAAAATATGAGACCAACATCAACACCAAACTTCTCTACGAGACCTCTAGATTTATCTCAAAGACAGTTGGCGTTCATGTCCAGCCAAACAAGGCAATCGTGGGAGAAAATGCATTTGGTCATGAATCAGGAATCCACACACACGGTGTACTAAGCAACCCATTGACCTACGAGCCAATCAGTCCAGAACTTGTAGGCAGAACAAGATGGTTCCAGGTAGGAAAGCATGCAGGAGCACATGGAATATCATCTATGCTTGAAGAGTATGGTATCCAACCCTCAAAGGAGCAGGCTCATGAAATTTTAGACAAGGTCAAAAAACTCGGTGATTTAGGAAAACATGTAACTGATGTTGAGCTACTAAGCATAGCAGGAGAAATCATGCAACAACCAGGGTTGAAGAGAATGGTTCACCTAGTTGGCTTTTCAGTATCAACAGGCATTGGAAACATGCCATATGCATTTGTAAAATTAAACATTGAAGGTAAGGACTTTATCGGTACAGATTATGGTGTAGGCCCAGTAGATGCATCAATTAATGCAATACAAAAAATCACTGGAGAGATATCAAAGGTTAGAATCAAGGACTATAGACTAGAATCCATCTCAGGAGGATCAGAGGCCTTGTGTGAAGTTACAATAAAAGTAGAAGACCCATATGGCAACCAAGCATCTGCAAAATCAGTAGGAGAAGATATTGTAATTACAAGTGTACAGGCAATGATAGATGGCATAAACAGAATCATGCTCAAAAAAATTCTCAAGCAAAAAAACCTGGGACAGTAAATGTACAAGATATCACTCATTACGGGTGACGGCATAGGCCCGGAATTATCAGAATCAGTTATTTCGGTACTGGATACAGTAAACGACAAGCTTGGAGTAAAGATTGAGGTAACAAAGCTAGAGGCAGGCGATGCAGCGCTCAAAAAAACTGGCAAGGCATTGCCAGACCAAACACTGGATACAATAAAAAAATCAGATGCATGCCTCAAGGCACCAGTTGGGGAAAGCGCTGCAGACGTAATTGTAGTTCTTAGAAGATTGCTAGACCTGTATGCAAACATCAGGCCTGCCAAGTCTTATCCAAACATGCCAGCATTAAAGGAAAATATCGACATGGTCATAGTCAGGGAAAATACAGAGGACTTGTACACAGGCATGGAGTTTGATGTCGGTGAAACCACAATTGCATTGCGTACCATATCAAAGAGCGCATCTGAGAGGATTGCAAGATATGCATTTGATACTGCAGTACAGCGAGACAAGAAAAGAAAGGTCACCTGTGTCCACAAGTCAAATGTAATGAAAAAAACAGACGGATTATTTGCAAAGACATGTGAAGATATAGCAAAAAGTTACCCACAGATTGCATTTGAGCACATGTATGTTGATGCATGTGCCATGAATCTAATAAGACAGCCTGAATCTTTTGATGTCATAGTTACCACCAACTTGTTTGGCGACATTTTATCAGATGAGGCATCACAGGTTGTGGGTGGACTAGGGATGGCGCCAGCTGCAAACATTGGGGACAAATTTGCATTGTTTGAACCAGTCCATGGTGCAGCATTTGACATTGCAGGAAAAGATATTGCAAACCCATCATCGTTTATCTTGTCTGCAAAGATGATGTTTGAGTGGCTTGGCATAAAAAATAACGACAAGTCATGTTATAATGTTGCAAGAAAAATCGAGGATGCAGTTTACGGAATTGTCAAGGACGGAATAAAGACAAAAGACATTGGCGGCAACAAGAGCACAAGAGAATTTACGCAAAACGTAATATCGCGCATCACTTGAGGTCAGACACAGGTGGCTCTCTTGACCAGAAAAACATTGCAAGGCTGATTGGAACCATTATCATTATTGCAACTCCAAGTGAGATCCAATAGAATGTTGGATCGATTCCCTTTATCAGCGGAACTGGAAATACAGTATAAGCCCAGACAAATGCAATAAAGCCCAACAGTACTTTATTTTTCTTGAAGATTCGCCATCCAAGTTTTCTTTTGGCAATATAGCAACGCTTACACCTTGTACGGTCATCAGTCATGCACGAAGTGCAACAGTGCTTGTCGCAAAAGTAGCATGTCCTATCCCCAAACTCAGAGCCGCAGAAATCACACTGTCGCACAACACATTGTTGATTTGGTCAAAATTTATCTTTTTATGGAAATAGCCTTTCAGGGTCACGAGGATACAGCACCACCTCTCGCACATTATCAATTTGAGT
Organism: Nitrosotalea sp.; assembly: GCA_025451075.1. Lineage (GTDB taxonomy): Archaea > Thermoproteota > Nitrososphaeria > Nitrososphaerales > Nitrosopumilaceae > Nitrosotalea. Next base: position 19,386 of record JANWLA010000041.1, read on the forward strand.
CAAAACTGCCATTAGTCTATCAAGGCCCAATCCCCATCCAGAGTGAGGCGGCATTCCCCAGTCAAATGCCTTCAAGTGGTCTTCAAACTGTGCAGGGTCAAGTCCTTGCTCTACAAGCCTTGCCCTAATCTTTGCAGGGTCATGAAGTCTTCTCCCTCCAGAAGATAGCTCCAGATACCCATACTGCAGGTCAAACGATTTTGAAACCTCGGGGTCGTCTTCTTTTTCGTAAATATAAAATGGCTTTAGCTTGAGCGGCCAGTCAGTCAAAAAGTAAAATCCGGGATGAATTTCTCCCAACGTTCTCAGATGTGAATCAAGCAAGTCATCTCCAAATGCAAGAGGAAGCCCCTTCTTGCCAAGATCTTCAATTGCCTGCTTATATGTCACCCTTTCAAAAGGCACTGATGGTTTTTTGATTTCAATTCCTAGATTCTTGATGTCTTGCGCACAGTTCTTTTCCACGTGATCAAATACAGATACGATTAGCTGTTCTAAAATTTCCATGACATCAGTGTAATCCATAAACGCAGATTCAATGTCAACACTTGTAAATTCAGTCAAGTGTCTTACAGTGTGGGATTTTTCAGCCCTGTAAAAAGATGATATCTCAAATATTCTTTCAAGACCCAGTGTGAGTTGTTCCTTGTAAAGCTGTGGGCTCTGTGCAAGATATGCTTGCTTGTCAAAATATTTCATGGAGAAAAGATTTGCACCACCTTCGCTTGCACTGCCAATAATTTTCGGAGTGTTTACTTCAAGAAATCCCTTGTCAGAAAGCATCTTGCGTATGCACAAGAGAACATTGTGTCGTATCTTGAATATTGATGCAGTCCTTTGATTGCGAAGATCAAGTGCCCTTGCGTTTAGCCTATTGTCGATTCCACTCTCAAGTCTGCCAAGCGGATCAATTGGCAGTGGATGAAGTGCACGGGACAAGATTTCAATTTTTTCTGCCTTGATCTCAAATGCAAAGTCACGCGCTTTAGATTCTTGCACTGCACCAGTAACTAGAACTACGCTTTGGCGCGTGAGGTCTTTTACTTGAAGCAAGTTTTCAGGGCCTGCAACCACAATTTGTGATACGCCGGTAACATCACGTAAAGTGATAAACGAGAGTTTCCCTAGTTCCCTCAAATCTTCCACCCAGCCGCCGACTATTACTTTTTGTCCCTTCATGTCAGGACCTAGTGCGCCAATGTTGTGCGTTTTTTTAATATCCATTAGATTTTTCCTTACTTTCTTTCAAATTCCACTACTAGTTCTATCTTTCGAAGATCGTGAGCTATTGCAACTACCTTATCCACATCTATTGGAAATCGCGGTGTCTTTTTGCCAGATACGATAACCTTGGTTTTTTGAAGACCCCCAAGAGCCCAGACTTGATTTATTCCAAGTATCTTGATTGGGAAAAATACGTCTTCAATGAATTTTTTGTCATCAGAGCCATGGTGCACAAGCCAAATCTTTCCATCAAACTCGCCTTGGAGTATGCGGTATAGTTCCCTGCTTTGGCGAACCGTCATGATATCAGGGCTGTTAAGGTACAGGACATAGTTCCCGTTAGACCCTCTGCAGGAGTTTAGCGTGAATTTTTCTATTTGCGGTATTTTCTGGGAAAGTTTGACCAGCTTTATTGATGCGTCCACATCTGCCTTGGTAAGTGTCCCTTGATCGAGCTTTGACTCACACTGTGGGCACAGTATGCCGTTCATTGCATCAAAGTTACAAATCGGTGTCCTCAAGGAAATCGATTTTTTGCTTGCAAAAACTAGAAGATAAACCATGCGAAAATAGGTTCTGTATAATCTTCGGTGTATTTTCTTTGCGTATAAAAGCAGTTGATCGTTTTTCTATTTCCTAGTATTCCATACATTATATTTTCGCAGGCAAAACAGAATGTTGATCAGTATTACCACCCCAAAGATAACAAAGAGAAGTGGGATGGCTATCGATGATTGATTAGACATTACTCCATCTTTGTGTATTACAATGTAGGAAATTATTGAATATAATACCGTGATAATAACAACTCGTACAGTGAGTTCAGTAGCAATAGTTGTCATAAGAGAATGGCATAGTCAAAGATTAATGAAGGTGCTGATAATTGCCACCAAAAACAGATAGTTGAAAACTCAAATGTACTACTAATTCATACGGTATCCATGGTCACGTTATCTGTAGAGGATTTATCCGTAAAATACCAAAGCCAGGGAAAGATAGTGCATGCTGTAGACCATGTCTCGTTTTCGTTTGACAAAACCGAGTCCCTTGGAATAGCAGGTGAGAGCGGCTGCGGCAAGAGTACACTTGGCCTTGCAGTCATGAAAACCCTGCAGGAAAACGCCAGTGTCTCAGGCAAGATTATTTTTGATGGTACACAAATACTTGCAGTATCAGATTCTGAATTTACAAAAGAGATCAGGTGGAAGCAGATATCAATGATATTCCAGGGAGCAATGAATTCCCTTGATCCCGTATTTACAATAAAAAAACAATTCGAAGAGATCCTAAAAAAACACAATTTCCAGGAAGACCACATCAAGACAATAGAGCATGCAATATCCACAGTCGGGCTGCCGCATTCAGTCTTGGACAAGTACCCACACGAGATAAGCGGCGGAATGAAGCAGCGTGTGATCATTGCCATGTCTCTTATTTTAAAGCCAATGATGGTCATTGCAGACGAGCCTACCACAGCACTTGATGTGCTGGTCCAAGCACAGATCATGATTTTATTGAAAAAACTCAAAAAAGAAGGCCTGTCGATTGTATTAATCTCGCATGACTTGGGCATAATTTCTGAGATTGCAGAAAAAGTTGGAATCATGTATGCTGGACAGATAGTAGAGTTTGGTGACATGAAAGAGATTTACAAAAATCCAAAGCATCCATACACAATAGCACTGCTTGATTCCATACCAAAGATACAGGAATCAAAAAGTATTACGCCCCTGAAAGGAAATCCCCCAAGCCTTGTAAACCCGCCAGGCGGATGCAGGTTTTATGACAGATGCCCCAAGGCCATGGAAAAGTGCAAAAAGGATCCTCCCAAAATAAAAACGGCAACAGGTTTTGTCATGTGCTGGCTACACGAATAAAACTAGTTAAAAATCTAAAATTTACTATAGAATTTTACTTGAGGCCTGTGCCGTTATAGTAAGAGTTGTAGACCTGCAATGCATTTGCCATAGAAACTTGTTGTGCTTGTGCAAGCATTGTGTTTCTGTCTGCACCGTTTTCATCAGTTGTTACATCGGTTAATCCGTAATAGTTTGATTGCAACAATGCAAGGTGTCTTTCGTGAATCTGGTCAAATATGATTACTGCCTTTTCTAAAGCATATGCTTGTTGTGGACTCAGGTTGCGGCCACCATTGTCCTGTTCGTTTGTGACAGAGTTTGGCTTGTATGTGAATTGTGTTGGGTCAACATACTGGCTCAAGTCAACGTATACTTGATCAGTTTTTGCAAGTTGGCTTACCAAGGCTGCTGCCTGGGCTTCGCCAGCATCCATATTTTGTGTAATCTGTGTTTGTCTATCATAAGTTGCAACAGAATCAGTTGTTGGACCTGCTTGGAAGTTTGCATAGTTTTGTTGAATCTTGACTAGTTGGTTGATTACATCTTGGGCTTGTGTAAGTGATGATGACTTTGCGGCATCAATCATTGCAGTTCTGTCTCTGCCCTGAGTATCAGTTGTAGTATCATTTAGTCCTGCATAATCAGTTGATTGGATATCTGCTAATTGTCTAACGTGAATATTGTCAAATTGTGCGATTGCATTTTGTAATGAAACTTGTGCTTGTGCATCAATGTTTCTTCCTCTGCTTGTCTCATCAGTAGTAACGCTGGTAAGTCCAGACCAGTTGCTCTTTGATTGATCCATGTTTGCAAACTGGTAGTAGCTCATGTATGTTGCCATGGCTTTTTGTTCTGCCGCCTGTTGTCTAGCAGCTATATCTGACCAAGGGTCATCTGCAAAGACTGCGTGATTCAAGTAAATTGATCCTGCACTGAATAATAGTCCTGTAATCATTACAATTGCAAGTAACTGGAATTTCACGAATTTCTCTCATATCTTATGCCTTTTAAAACTTTGCGATGATCAGATTTTTGCCTGCTGATCGCTGTGTGAAATAACGCTGCACATAGTAATGGTACACAAATTAGAACTTGGCCGATTAAAAGATGCTACCACTTGGAATCTTGTCAAATAAAAATTGGATAAACTTTCAAGCAATTTCATAAATCAATTATAAAATATTATGTTAAATTGAAATTTAATCAAAGCCTATATTCTCTAAAATCAATTTGGGGTGTAATGACAAAAAACATTGCAGTCACAATCATTCTTGTAGTATCAATGATTACAATTGCAGGAGTGCAACCAATTTGGGCACAGGGCACAAACAAACTGGATGTTCTCAATCTCCAAGTCAGCCCAGGTGTGATCAAAGTTGGAGATACGTTTTCAATTAATGCAACACTTGTCAACAATTCTACTGATACCATAACAGTTCACAATAGCTGTGGAGGAGCGTTTTCAGTAGTTTTTGACAACCATGCCACAGTCAACTTGAAAAAAATATGCAACTGGATGGCAATCCAAATAATATTACAACCAGGACAGAACACCACTGTAACAAGTCAATACTCCAATCTTGAATACAATGCAACCTTAGCTGGCGCGGCAAATGCAAATGTAACATTCTCATATGATACACGGGACCAATCAACCCCTCAAGTGTTAAACAATACAGTTTCAAAATCACTTGTGTTTACAATATATGATAAAACTAATCAGACAAATGTTGGACAGACAGTCATGCCACCACTTGAACAATTCAGATCAGGGATTGCTGCAGACAGTGTCCAGTGCAAACAGGGTCTGCAATTAATTTTCAAAGCATCTGATGATTCTCCAGCATGTGTAACTTCTTCTGCTGCAACTAGACTTGCTTTGTGGGGATGGGCAAAATCAGCAGGTCAGCAACCCCCAGTGCAAGGCGTACCAGGGATTGGAGCCATCACCCTAGAGAACAATGGCAAATCAATTAGTTTCAATAAAGGCGACAGATTTCTCTTAAAACTTGGCAACAGTTTTCTGTGGAATGTCCAGAGTGACAACCAGACAGTTGTAAGCAGGGTGGTTGACATCATGGCAACCAAAGATTCCCAAGGAGTTTACATAATCCACAATGCAGGCAATGCAACATTGACTGGCATAGGAGATCCATTGTGCCGCACATCATCACCGCAATGTGAGATAGCTTCAATTCTATTCAAGGTAAACATCACAGCATCACCATAAACCCACAGGCGGAAACGGTAAAACGCTTGATATATTTGAAAACATACAAGAAAAGAATGGAAGAGATTCTTTCAGTCAAGAATTTAAAAAAATATTTTGTAAAAAAGGGATTCACCGGTGCAGACAAGGAAGTTACAAGGGTTGCAGATGACATCTCATTTTCAATTAAAAACGCCGAGACCTTGGTACTGGCAGGAGAATCAGGTTCTGGCAAGACCACAATTGCACGATTGATACTGCGAGCACTAGAGCCAGATTCTGGAACCATAAGTTTTGACGGCCAAGAGATAACAAATCAAAAAGACCACCTAGAAAAGATTAGGCTTGGATGCCAGATGGTTCACCAGGATCCTTACGCATCAATTAATCCAAGGATGACCGTACTTGATATCATAAGAGAGCCGCTTGAAATTCACCACATTGCAAACAAGGAAGAAAGAAACCGCTTGGCATTACAAGCACTCGGACAAGTAAAGCTAGAGCCAGTGCAAGATATTGCGCAAAAATATCCCCACATGCTATCAGGCGGTCAAAGGCAGCGAGTCGCAATAGCCCGTGCAATTGTAACAAATCCAAAACTTGTCATAGCAGACGAGCCAGTCTCCATGCTTGATGTATCAGTAAGAATTGGCATACTGGAGCTGATAAAAGAATTACAGCAAAAACACGGAATCTCTTTTTTATACATAACACATGACCTGTCCACTTCACGATACATTGGTCACAGGATTGCAATTTTGTATCTTGGAAAAATTATAGAAACAGGACCGATTGACGAAGTGCTATCCAGTCCACATCACCCATACACCCAGGCACTCTTGGATTCAATCTCAGAGCCAGACCCAGACAATCTACACCGAGACAAAAAGATACGCATCAATGAGCCTTCACATGTGGACATATACCAAGGCTGCAGGTTCAGGGCAAGATGTCCCTATGCAATTGACACATGCAAGCAAGAACCAGAACTTGAAAAAGTTTCAGAGAACAGACACGTGGCGTGCTTTGTCAAGATAAACTAGTTTGCAACTTCTGGCACACTAGAAATTCTGTGTGATACAACATGTGAAACACCATTTCTTGGAAAGACTCCGTAGATGAGGGTGGCCTTTTTGACTACAGAGTCTTTTAGTGACACCATGATCATCTGGCTTCCTTTTGCCCTGTCTTCAAGTATTGTAGAAAGCCTTTCAGTGTTTAATGCATCAAGGTGTGCATCCACCTCGTCAAGCAAGTAGAACGGAGACGGTTTTAGTTTTTGGAGTGCTAGCAAAAATGTGATTGCCGCAAGTGTCTTTTCACCACCACTGATTGAAGTTGATTCTCTTTTTGGCTTGTTTGGAAATTGCACAAGATATGATATTCCAGATGCAAATATGTCATCCTCGTTTTGAATCTCAAGCCATGCGTTTCCTCCAGTCATCTTGCTAAATATTTCACGAATGTCCTTGTCTACTTTGTCGTATGATTCCAAGAAGGTCTGGCGCTTGCCCTTGTCAATTTCCTCGATGAATTTTACAATAGAGTTTCTTTCTTCTTCAAGCTCGTTCTTTCTTGACGACATGGAGCGATACCCATTTGAGATTTCAAGATACGCATCAGGTGCCCTGGTGTTCAGTGAGCCGGCTAGACTTCGCTTTTCAGATTCAAGTGCAAGTAAAATCTGGTCAACATCAAATGATTCCAAAAGTGTATGATGATATCCATACGACTGTAATGTTTTACGGATACGCTCTTCATTTTCTACCAAATCCCTGACATCTCGTTCGATTGAATCAGACTGTCTTTCCATTCCGTTTACTTCTTTGCTCAGCACCCTTTCAGATTCGTACAGGCCCTTTAGTTTAGAGTCATATTCTTTTAGTGTTGATACCGATGTTCCAGATGTAGAGATTAGTTGCTGTTCCTTTTCTCTCAAGGTTACAAGGGTCACATCAACTGATTCCTTTTCTTTTCCAAGTGCCCTTGACTGGACCTCAATGTCATATTTTTCATGATTTAGCGAAGACTGTTCCTGGGACAAGAGCCTCACATTTGCCTTCAAAGAGTTTTCCTCGTTGCCAAGATTAGTTAGATTTCCAGTCAGTTCACGGAACTGTGTGGATATTGTACTATGAGAGCCAAGAAGTGTGGAACGCTTTTCATTTAAAACAGAGAGTTGACTTGCAACCCTTGCCTGCCCCTCATCAGCATAATTTTCCCTAGTAAGAGAGATGCGCTCATCAAGTGATGATTCATAGGATTGCAGTTTTGATATGTTGACCATTATACCTTCTTCCCGTCTTCGCAATTGCGAGATTCTCGAAGTGAGTTGATCTTCAGACAGACCCAAGTTCTTTAATTTTGCCTTGATGTCTGCAAGACCAAGGCCTACATTTGCAAAGCCAGTCTCAGATGAATTGTACCTATTTTCAAGGCTGTCAGTTATTCTTTCAAGTTTTTTTAGTTGGCCCTTTTTGTTCTGGATGAATCTTCTCAAGAGTTCAAGTGATTGAACCAGCCCATCAACTGATGTGCTCAGCAAAATAATTTTTGTCAGGTGGGAAACCTTGGAATTTACATCAACAATTACGGCATTTGCGTCAGCTTCGAAGAATTGCCCGTCTATTGTAACTGCCTTGTAGCCTTTCTTGGATAGCTCGTATGCCTTGTCCTTTGAATCAACCAGTACAATATTTCCAAAGATGAAATTTTTGAGCGATGTGAACTTGTCGTCGCACTTGACAAAGTCAGACAAGACTCCAAGAATACCAGGTTCCTTGTTGACTGTAATTTTAGAATCAGATATTGCATCAAGCGGAATTATCCTAATCTTTGGCAATTTTTTTTCTTGTGCAAATTCTGCAAGCCCAAGCAATGTTGCAAAGTCATTTACAACCAGTCCCTTGAGCCAGTCAGAGCCTGCTGCAAGCAATGGTCTTTCATATTGCCTGTCCCATGTCAAAAGTTCAAACACCAAGCCTTGGATTCCAAGCCTCTTAGAATCTTCTTTGAGTTTTGCAATGGAATAATCTTCGTGCATTACTTCCTTTACGACTTTGATCTTTGCCTCATATTGTGCAGCAGCCTTGCTTGCCTTTTCAAAGATGATTGTAGTCTCTTCAATGTCTTTTTCTATCTTGACGCGCTTTTCACGCAGGTTGCTAAGCCTTGATTTCAAGTCATTGATTGCAGCCTCATGGTCTGTCCTTACATGTCTGAGTTTTACTTCAAGACCCAAGAGGTTTTCTTTTTCTCCAAGTATTGATTTTACCCTCAGCGAGTTTTGGTCAATCTTACTTTGAATGTCTGCTCTTTCTTGTTCAAATCGTGATAGGGAAAGTTTTGTTTCATTTAATTGGTCTGTGAGTTTTTGCACGGTTTCATCGACTCGTAGCTTGTTTGTGGCAATCTGAGATTGTTGCTTTAGCACTTGGTTGATTTCAGAGTCTACAGATGCAAGCTCGGCATTTGTAGTTTTTCTAGTTTCATTTATGATACCAATTGAATTTTTCAATTCTGTAATTTGATTTTCTAGTAACGCACGTCTTTCATTTAGTGTAATAAGTTCTGTCTGGATCTCTGGAAGTCTTGAATCTATTTGCAACAATCTTCTTGCATTTGTTGCAAGCTTGCTGTTTGCAGATTCAAACTGGTGCATTGCAGATGCAAGCTCAGAGTCAATTGTTGCCTTGGCCTGGTTGTATACATTTACCTCGTCCATGAATTTTTGTTTCTCCTCTTCGAGTTTTTTTATTTCATCACGTAATTGTCCGCGTTGCTCGTCAAGTTTCTTTGTTTCAGACTGGATGGCATTTAGGTTTCGCTCCTTGGATATTTTTGCAGATTCAATATCACGTAATTTATTTGAGGACTGGATTGCGTATAGTCTCTTTATTTCCTTGTCCAAGATATCAAAACGGAGTTGGTTGTTTCTTTCAAGTTCTAGTTCATCAATGCGTTTTTTTATTTCATCCATTCTGGCAAGTGCAATCTCAAGTCTCCTGTCTGCCTCGTCTAGCTGTTTTAGAGATTCAACCTTTTTTTCGTCAAAGTATGCAAGTCCGATGATATCCTCAATTATTTTTCGCCTCTCCTCTGCGTTAAATTCAGAGATTCTAGTGATTGTACCCTGCTGAACGATGTTGAGCTTGTGAATGCCGCAGTTTGCCACCTCAAGTATGTCCAAAACGTGGTTTCTGAGCACCTTTTTCTGGTTTAAATAGTAAATATTTTCGCCGTTCTCATCCATTTCCCTTGTAATTGTTATCGTGTTAGAGTCGACTGGAATCCTCCTATCAGAGTTGTCAAAGTGGCAGCTGACACGAGCAATCTTTGCCCCGTGCTTTGCATTGTCCACATCGTGCAATAACGAGCGAAGCTTGTCCACCCTCATTACCTTGGGAGAGTTTTCTCCAAGTGAAAACGAGATGGCATCAAGTATGTTGCTTTTTCCAGACCCGTTAGCGCCAGATATTGCAACTAGTCCCTGCTCAAAGTTTACAATGGTATTTTTGTACCCAAATGACTTGAACCCAAAGATCTCAAGCTTGCGTATGTGAACCAATGTATCCGATAATGCCTGAGCCGAGATAACCGATTATTGACAAGTTTCCTTGAGCTGCTGAATAAAAATTATAATGCGAGATCTAACTGTCGCGCTTGCCTTCGACAAACTCGCCAAATGCCTTCTTTGCCTCAGTGTATGGCATCTGGATTGGAGGATGCTTGAAGCAGTAAGATGAGATGCTAGTCATTGGTCCGTACAATTTTCTGTCAAGTGCAATCTTTAGTCCCCTTATTGCATCGATCATTATTCCCGCACTGTTGTATGCATCAATTACTTTTAGTTTTAGATCCAGCTTGACTGGGATCTTGCCAAAGTATTTTCCTTCCAAGTTGATATAGCAAATTTTTTCATTATCAATGAAATCAACATAATCACTAGGGCCTATTCTCATTGGGATATCATAGTCTGCCATTGCCTTGACTGCACTTGTCTTGCTGATTCGCTTGTCTTCTAGTCTCTCCTCATCGAGCATGTTGAAAAAGTCCATGTCACCACCAATGTTTAGCTGGTACGTGCCATCAATCTGGACGCCTCTATCCACAAAGAGTTTCACAAGTGTCTTGTGAACAACTGTTGCCCCAAGCTGGCTCATTACGTCATCTCCTGCAAGCGGAATTTTTTTCTCAGCAAACATCTGCTGCCATTTTGGCTCTGATGCAATAAAGACTGGAATTGCATTGAGAAATCCCACACCTGCCTCAAGTGCCTGGGTTGCATAGTGCTTTACAGCATTTGTGCTTCCCACTGGAAGATAGTTTACAAGCATCTCGGCTCCGCTGTCTTGGAGAACCTTTTTGACGTTTACATCAGGTTCTTGAGAAACTGTAACAATTCGACTTAGGTGTCTTCCTATGCCGTCAAGAGTAGGACCTTTTTGAACGGTTACTCCCATGGGTGGCACTTCGGCCACTGTAATTGTATTATTTGGTCTTGCATAGATTGCTTCGGATACATCTTTTCCCACCTTTGTATCTGCAACATCAAATGCGGCCACGACCTCGATATCTCCTGGCTCGTATCCGCCTATGTTGTAGGCTGTAAGACCTATTGTATCATGAGTATTCTGAGTATAGTATTTTCCACCTTGAATAATTGCTGAAGCGCAATTACCAATACCTGCAATTGCAATCTTTATTTTCTTACCCAACTTCGATAGCTACCAAATAATCCATTATATTAATTACTTGTGATTTAGAACAGAGGATTTTATAGCCCAGAATTAATTTATGTTTAATGATAAAACCCGGCAAGCCCGTCAAGGATATTCACATCAAAAAGGGAGACACTATTGATTCCATATTTGATCAAATGTCAAAGTCAGGTGGGTTTGAGTCAAAGAATTTGGTTGACGGATTAAACATTCTAACTGCCATGATTGAAGACAAGAATTGCTTAAAGTTCATGTCATTTGTAGGAGCTGTTGTCTCAACAGGTCTCAGGGGTGTAATCACAGACATGGTAAAAAACAAAATGTGCGATGTTGTAATTACCACATGTGGTGCGTTAGATCACGACATTGCAAGACACTATTCTAATTATTTGGAAGGATCGTTTACTATGGATGACAGCGAGCTTGTGGAAAAAGAGATTCACAGGCTTGGAAATGTTTTGGTTCCAATGAAAAGTTATGGTCCACTGATTGAAGAAAAGATGCAGAGTTTTCTACAAAAGGCGTACAAGGATGGCAAAAAAGAAATGTCAACTCAGGATGTAACAAAGATGATTGGAGAAAATTTGGGAGAAGATTCTTTTCTTTATTGGGCAAACAAGAACAACATACCGGTTATAGTTCCAGGAATAATGGACGGGGCAGTAGGAAGTCAGATCTGGATGTTTTCACAAAATCACAAAGATTTTAAATTAAATATTGTAGCAGATGGCGATTTATTGTCAGGATTAATCTTCAAGGCAAAAAAATCAGGTGCCCTGATGATAGGAGGCGGAATATCAAAACACCATACCTTGTGGTGGAACCAGTACAGGGATGGCCTTGATTATGCAGTGTACATTACAACTGCCCAAGAGTTTGATGGTAGTTTGAGTGGTGCCCTTGTCAGAGAAGCAATATCATGGGGAAAAGTTACAAAAAATGCCAAGCAGACTACAATCCATGCAGAGGCCACAACAATTCTGCCGTTTCTCTACTCTGCCCTTCTTGTCAATCTCAAATAGCATAGATTGTCTTGTGGTAGACTCGCTGAAAACCCAGTTTTGAATAAAACTCCAAGAGGTTATCTTTCTTGTATGTTTCCAGGATCAAAAACTCCAAGTTTCTAGAATGGACTTGATATAACGCAAAATCAATCAAAGAAGATGCCGTGCCATGATTTCGCTTTCCAGGTACAGTGCCCAGGCAATAGAGCCCCAAGATAGAGTCTGTCTCATACAAAGCCATGCAGGAACTGTTTGATTCATCCACAAAATAATCAACATGTGACAATGATTTTTCAAGTATGGACGATACTGTTTTTGACCATCCTTGGCAATCATACGAATCACAGAAGACTTGAGTCCACACATCAATAGTATCACGCGTGATTTTAACTGCGCTTGTTTTCTCTTGTGGTATCGTACTTTTTTTTAGGACATGCTGCGTATCATGGTATGAAAATCCCTTTTTTTGAAGCATGTTTTCAAGTTCAGGATTGTTCAATGAATAGACACATGGGACAGAGTGGTTTTTCTTTAAACTCTCTACTGATTTGTCAATCACGGTATAATCAACACATGTAACATTTGTCAGCTTGTTAAAAAAAATGTCATCAGAGAGTTTTTGGTTCAAAAAAAGCATGCCGCAATCTGTTTTGGTCACATCGCTCCAGATTCCAGTAAAGCCAAGATCGTTTGATTCTATTTTTGGTATCATGGTGTGATTCCAAGTATTGTACAAATTCGGCCAAAATCAATTTTATTTATTTTCTTGCCATCTTTTACCCCAAGACATATCTCTTCTAGTTTTGCAAGAGCGGCAGGAGAATCAAGGTCATTACCCAGCGATTTTACAAAATCGTTAATTAAATCTGAAATGTATTTGTCCGTACCATCAGAGACCCTTGCTCCAGCAAATCGAATCAAGTCAAGCAATGGTTTTTTTTCTACCAAGTCTTTTTCAGAAAAATCCATGTCATCGCGATAGTGTCTTGAAAAAATATACAGCCGGATAATATCAGGGCCATGTTTTTTTACCAGATCATGCACCCATACAACATTTCCCAAAGATTTGGACATTTTTTCTCCACCAGACAAGACAAGGCCCACATGCACCCAAGATTTAACCGGTGCATCAGAATCTGACAAGAGTTGGTATTGTGCAAGATGCGCCTCATGGTGCGGGTATAGAAGTTCTCTTGCGCCTCCATGAATATCATAATTTTTGCCAAAATTCTCAAAGGCAACAGCAGTGTCCTGCATGTGCCACCACGGCACACCTTTGCCAAACTCACTGTCCCATGAAAAGGCAAAATCTTCAGTACAGTTCCACAGCATGACATCTTCAGGGTTTTTCTTGCCAGGACCAATATCCAGCCTATGCATGTTTAGCTGAGTTTTTGTCTGCTTTGATATCTTGCCATAGTTTTTTACTTTGGAAACATCAAGGTACACATTTCCATGTGCCATATAGGCAACTTTTTTTTCCATTAATTTTTTTACCTCATTTTCTATGCTGGATACATAGTCTGACACATACGCAAGCCTGTTGACACTGTATACTCCAAGGGATTGTAGATCATCGGCAAATGCAAACGCATAGAATTTGGCAACATCTTTGTATGTAGTAGAATTTTCTTTGGCTTTGTTGAATACATTCTGGTTGATATCAGTCATGTTCACAAGAACATCAGTTTGCAGTCCTTGATCATTTAGATATCTGGACAAAAGGTCATACGTCAAAAATATTCTGGCATGGCCAAGGTGAGCATAATCATATACGGTAGGACCACAGATGAATATTTTTACAAGGTTCTTTTCAAATGGAATAAAATCCTCTACAGATGAAGAAAAAGAATTAAAAAGTTTGAGCATTTTTTCGACTTAACGTCCGCCCTGAGAAAGGATTGGAGTTAATGTCACAGTAGAACGAACTTTTGGCAGTCGTCTTATCTTGTGCGTAATTACAGATTCAAGTGCAGAACCTGAATCAGCTTGCAACTTTACAAAGATGTCATAGATGCCATAGGTACCTCTTACCTCTTTGACTTCAGAAATTTTTTCAAGCTCCTTGATTATCTCTACTTCTGAACCTAGATCGCAGTTAACAAGTATGTAGAGTGTTTCCATAAGAAAAGACTGTTTTTGCCACATAAAACGATATCCATAATTAAAACAATGTATTGAGTCCAAATCATGGGCAGCGAAGTGTTCATCAGAGAAGTCAGGCCAATTGATGTAAAAGATGGTTACCTCATAGATGGCTTTCCATACACAGGTTTAGCAAATGCAATTGCAACCGAGTCACTTGTCAATACCACTTCCCAGTTTGAATTGTCAGGCGTTCTTGATTCAGAATTATTTCCGCCACTCAGCATTGTAAGAGATGAGGTACCAAATTTTCCAGCACGTATCCTAGTCAATAAAGATCTCAAAGTTGCAGTATTTTCATCATATCTTACCCCTCACGAATCAATCCACCGCGATGTTGCACGAGTCATGCTAAAGTGGGCAAGTGATCACAAGTGCTCTTTTATCATAAGCAGTTCTGCAATCAAAAGTGATGACGAATCCCCTTTTGTAATAGGAGTTGGAAGTACAGAGGCAGCAAAGAAGAAACTGCATGAATCTGACATACCAGTACTAAAAAACGGAACAATTCCAGGCATTCCAGGAATTTTATTAAACGAAGGCATGATTGCAAATATCAATGTCATTGTATTATTGTGCAAGGCAAGAGACTCGGGACCTGATTTCCGGGCAGGTGCGGAGATTTGCATGGCAATGTCAAAACTTGTTCCAGGTGTTTCATGTAATCTTAATTCATTACTTGATGAAGCCAAAGGTGTAGAGCAAAATCTAAAGCAAGCAGAGCAAGACGCAGGTCCACTCAGAGATGCAATTTACGGATGACATACCAAGAAAAAACTATACCAAAAGAGAGTCTTGAAAAGTTTTTAGCTACACTTGATTCAGACGAGGGAGTCAGGATAGATAATGAGTTCGGACACATATTCATCAACAAGACCTCAAAAAGATACTGCATCGACATATCAATAGACAATAAAGATGAGTTTATTTACAAAAATAATGTAGAACAAGTAATAGATTTTTTAAAGAATCATTTGAAGCCAGAGTCGAAAATTTTTACATACTAGAAACATCAACCGCAGTCTAATTCTTCTACATTTGATTTGCATGCATCGTTGAACTGGGATATTTTAGAATTTAATGCATCACAGACTTGCGGGTCCTTTGTGGTGTCATATTTTTTTATATCTTCTGCAATACCAAGCTGGCGTATGGAACAGACATTAGATGATTTCAAGTCATAAGAAATAACTGATACAATAAAGCCAACTGCAATAATTGCCAAAATCCACTTTAATTGTCTATTGAGCATTCTGGCTTTTTGAAACGTCAACTTCTATTGTTGAGACGTTTCTTTCTTTACCATCATTTGATTCAAGTCTTTCAGAGAAGATCCTCACACCGCTTACTTTGTATCCCATTGCACTCATCCTTTTGACTATCATCTGTGATACATCCACAGCAGTAACCATGCTTCTGCCCCTTGCTTTTATGGTCACAGTGGGCTCGTTTGCAAGAAGTGTTAGAGTGGCATTAAGATATGTCAGAATGGGTTTTTTGCCAATAAATACAATATTAGGCGGTCTTGACACAAGTCCACTCTTGTTGTGTTTTATTTAATAGTTAGCACAAACAAAAACACAATTTGCTACTTTTCCATCAAGTACAGACTCGTTTTGTTTGGCACTAGCCAAGATTCTTTTTTTCTACATACTGTTGCAAGATTTTTTCAATATCTTCTGATTTGGATTGTTTTACCTCTTCAACCACGTCTTTTTCTGCAATTTCATAACAATTGAGCAGTTCATTTGAGTCCTTGTAGAACAACAAAATTTTTTCTTGATATACACAATAGTACAGTTTATCGACTTCCATTTTCTCCGATTTTATCTTAACACCCTCGGGTTCTACTATAATTGGATAATCCATGTGTCTAGTTTATCCAATAAGCATATTTAGATTATATCAAAGATTGGAGGCCAAGCGCACCAACAATAACGTAATAAGGATTTCAAATCATAAATTTACCATGACTAGCAGAATCATATTTCATATTGACTTTGATTATTTTTATGCCCAGTGTGAAGAGATACGCAGGCCAGACCTCAAGACAAGACCTGTTGCAGTATGTGTGTACTCTGACCGTGGAGGAGACAGTGGGGCCATTGCAACTGCAAACTATCTGGCTAGAAAATATGGTGTCAAGTCAGGGATGCCAATTAAATTTGCAAAAAAAAAGTTAGAAGACATACCAGAAGCAGTTTTTTTGCCCACAGATTTTGAGTATTATACAGAGACATCAGAGAGTGCCATGGGTATAATCAGAAACCATGCAGACATTTTTGAGTATGTTGGAAGAGATGAGGCATATCTTGATGTGACAAATAGAACTGGACAAGATTTTAAAAAAGCTGCCCATCTAGCACAGCAGCTCAAGAACTCGCTGCGTACCACAATCAAGCTCTCAAGTACCATAGGAATATCTTCAAACAAACTAGTCTCCAAGATTGCATCAGATTACAAAAAACCAGACGGCCTTACCATCGTTGAACCGCAACAAATAGAATCATTTTTGGACCCATTATCGATACGATCAATTCCAGGAATAGGCAAAAAATCAGAGGAAAAGTTTTCTGAGATGAACCTTGATACAATATCACAACTTCGTGGAGTGGACGTCTTTACATTAAATGGATTATTTGGAAGAAAGGTTGGATCATACATTTACAATGCAGCGCGCGGAATAGACGAAGATCCAGTATCACCAAGACATGACCCCATTCAGTATAGCAGAATTGTAACACTAAAACAAGATTCCAAAGATTTTGATTTTCTTGTAAAGGATTTGGAAAAACTTTGCGATGACTTGCATGAAGCTGTAGTCAAAGATAACATACTTTTCAAATCAGTAGGGATACAGTTTGTCCAGTCAGACCTATCAAACAGGACAAAATCAAGAACGCTTAGGAACCCAACATCAAGCTTGGACGAGTTGAAAAAGACCGTAATTCAGCTGCTCAAAGACTCGCTTGAGGACCAAAAGATTCCCATAAGGCGACTTGGTGTTAGAGTTTCAGACTTTTCACAAATTAGCGGACAGGTAGACATTACAAGGTTTTTTTAAATTAAAACCCCAACTCTTGATGCCAGCCTTTTATGTTCATCGTGAGTTATCCATTCCACATGTAGATACTCAAATATCTCATTGTCATCCATGCCAAGATTTCTTGCTTCCTCGACTGCAATGGCATAGGCTTCAATCTCAGTTGGTCTATCAACATAAGAGTAGGACTTGTCGTAAAGATCTAGTCCCTGTCTTTGCTGTTTTACATGCACCAACTCATGGATGATATCCAAATAGAGGATTTTTTTTTCAGAATTTTGAAGGTGGTTTTTGCCTATCACTATAGATGCGTCGTCATTTTGTACGTGCATATAGTGAGTGTTCTCGTTTACAATTACCGATATATTTTCAAATACGTCGTCAAGGGCTTCGCTTGTTTCAAATATTTTTAAAAGAATTGCAGTATTTTTTAGATTTACAAAAATCTCTTCAATGTTGTATGTACCGTTCTCTACATCATTATTTACTTTTATCTGGTTCATCTTTTGCTGCCCCTAGTTTTTTGATTCGTTTTGTTTCAATGTATGTTACTATAAGTAGGAATACGAAAAGCCATGGCAAGAACATGATCTCGCCTGCAATTCCGTGAAATGACTCAAACTCGTTTACGTTAGTAGATACCTTGAGGACAAAAATTGATAGTGATAAAATTCGAATTACGTTTACAGTTATTGTTCCTACCACCCCCATGGCAAAGTAGACAACCTTTCTGTTTCTTGGAATGTTCATCTTTAACAAAAATGCCATCATCACAAGTGAGTAGATGATCATACTGTGCACACCGGCAGAGGGCCAAAATACTTGAAGTGCAAACGGACCATGGTCCCCACTTAGGAACATGACGTTTCCATGAGATGTGGCCAACCCCAAGTGAAATAGGTTAATCAAAAAGACATCAATTTTTACAAGATAGGGTACAACATACTGTAATGGACCCAGGGAATCATATGGGAAAAAGGCGTCAAGGGACAAAATGATTGCAGTACCTGCAGCATATATCGGGCCTGCAGGAGATATTCGAATCCATCTCTTGCCAAAGAGAATAGTCATGCTTACCATGAAAAATGCAGCAATTACGATAAAGTCCCACATCCAGGTCCAAGAGTCCTTTAGCAGAACATGGAAACTAGGGGCAACTGAGATCAAGTAACTTTTCAAGCCAAATTCTAAACCAACAAGGTAACCAATTACCACCAGAGCAAGCGGTATTATTGCAAGCAGGCGTTTCTTTGGAATCTCTAATTTTAAGCCAATCAATTCTGCGGCGATAAAGGCCATCGCAAAAAGAAATCCTCCTCTGCCCTGATTCCACCCTAGACTAAATGTCCCAGGAAATACAGCTAGTGCAAATAGTATAGGCGCTGCAAGTATTACCAGTGCAAAGATGACGCTTTTGTTTTGCAATAAATTATGTCCAAAGCGTGTTAAATAAAAACTCTAGTAACTAGAAAAAGTCTGATATTGATTTTTGCTTTTTTGCCAAATATAGCTTGCTGTGAGCGAGCCACTCTTTTTTACCAATGCTCAATCCCCTGCATGCAAAATCCAACCCTTCTTGAAAATTTGAGACTGTCAATGGCTTTTGTTTTAGAGCCATGCGAACTCCCTCGCGAACTTGCCAGACTCCAACTGGCACTGCATACTCTGGCCTGATCTCTCTGAGTACCATGACAGCTGCCTGGATTTTGTTTTCAGCAAGATATTCCGACACTGCAAGTCTTGAAGCAAAATGTGCACCAGCAGTTTGTGGATAGTGTGTCATACCTTTGGCATCTTCAAAGTCAGATCCAAATCCCACATTTCCTTGTTCATCATACCAAGCCTCTTGCATTTCAAACATCCATCTGCTTGGAAACATGACAACAGAGAAAAAGTTACCCAAGTGATCATATGAAAAGACCAGGGATGTATCCAGCATTCCATATTCCATTATTTTTTCAACAAGAGATTTTGAAACAATGTCATCTGTTGCAGTAATGCTCCATCGGGTTGGGACAAGTTTTCGGTTTTTGCCAAACATTCCTATGCTGAAACATTTCTGAATTCTTGAGATTTCTATGCCCCTGTTGTAAAGTTCTACCACAGCATCCTGGGCCAAAAAGTCCCTGTCATAAAATGCCCGTTGGATGTTTTTATCAGATGTCGAGTTTGAAAATTTGGCAGACTTTATCTCCCCAATAGGTCCAAAAATAGGACTGTCCCCGTCAATTGAGACTGTAGGTGACGCATTTTTTACAAGTTCCATCTCAGCATCGGTTGATTTTTCTGACATGGACATTTCCTGGAGGTTTTCAATGTATTTTTGCCCAACATCGTCTATCTTTACAGGCTTTATCCCACGAACCAAACTTAGCCTATAGTTTACTATATCCTCAAGACTCTTTCCAGTCCATTTTTCTGGAGAATCTAATATCATCATATCACCGTGAACGGGAGGCAGCATTGGCCCTACCAAGACTTTGGGGTAACCATATGCTCCAACAAAAACAGAAGGTGGAGTGGAACCATCAACATGATTAGATGAAAAGAGATTACCATAACGTGAAAGGTATTCTTTCCAGTTTGATTCTATTGACTTTCGTATATCAGTGGCAGTTCGCTTCACGCAATTTCTAATTGACTCGTGCTAATAATATTATTCAGATCATTTTGTTTCAAGTTATATTCAACTAATCGCCCAAGATCATATAATCATGGATTCTGAGACTTTTGGAATTGAAAAGGGGTATGGTGAGCAGGCCGTACAGTGGATGAATGAAGAAGCAAGGAAGATGGACAGAAAATTTGAGGCAAGGTTATACAATTATGAAATTCAGACAAAGAACTTTGGCTCGTTTGAAATGTTTTCATTAATAGGAGATCCAAAAGCTGCACGAGAAATAACCATGAAGGCAAGCAGGCGGTTTAAGATCAAAGTCATAGAGGGAGGATACAAGACAAGAAAATTTTTGGCCAAGATTGTAAAAAATGAATATGGAGTTGTAAAAAAAGGCGACAGAATAATCGGTCAGATTGAATTCGAGTCTTCAAGATTTGGACATGGAGACTGGAAGATAACAAAGGAAGAGAGAAGATAACATTATAGTGATTTTGCCAAGAGTTGTGTCACTCGAAGAGGTTCTGGGACAGAGCCCTGAAGAGTAAAACGGTCTAGTAATTTTTGTGCCTCTTTTGAGGTACAACCATCAGTTCTAAGATAAAGATCATAACCTGTGTGTAATCGAATCGTTTCCCTCTTGCCAAGTTTACGATATCTTTCAATCTTATTCTCATACGAACCAGGAAAATGACGTTTTATTGCAGATTCTATTCCTCTGGATTTCTCATAAGTTACGCCAATTACCGGCAATCCGGTTTTCTTTCCAATCATAGTAACATCTACGATGTTATACATTGCAATTACAAGTCCAGAAATCAAGATAAAACTAATGTCATCTCGTTGAAGTTTAGAGTACATCGTAAGAATTGAATCAGTTGCATCATCTCCGCCAATGGTACAATGACCAAAAACAAACCCATCAATTACAAAATCCCTGCGCATCACTATGCCTGCAAGCCTTGATTTTTTATCACCTTGCTTGAAGCTCTCGGCAATCACCAGTCCCCTTAGGCCTTTCTTTTCAAGATGGATGTGACTCATTTTTCTTGCTTCTTGCAAACCGCCTGTAGACCAAACCTACAACTACCATGCAGACTGCAGTAAGAACAGACCATGATGTAAGAGCAGTAGTATCAACAAGAGTCAAATCTTGCAACATATTATCCAGCAGACCTATTTTAGTGAATTTAAAACCAGGATATCATCAAAGCGATGAAATTATTTTATAATTTTTCCGCTGCCCACAATGCGTATAGATGCAGACTCGGGTTTTAAAATAACGCACGTATCCCCTTTTTCATATACCGTAGATTTACCAAGTGAGAGTTTCATCGGATTAAGCGAGATTATTTTTACAGGTCGTATTTGCAATCCAATGCTTACAAGAAACATTTGGTTTTCGGCCACTTTGTCTTTGAAAAATTTACTTTGGGTATAACCAATCTCAATTTCTTGTGAGACTAACATTGTATCAGGCATGCAAAGCACATCACCTCGTTGGACATCATCAGGCCCTGCACCTTTTACTGCCAGGCCCACTCGTGCAGGAGAGACTGCATCTTCAACAGAATCATCATGCATTTGAATTGATTTTATTACGACATCAGATCCTTTTGGGAATAGTTTCAAATTTTCATACACCTTGATTTTTCCTTGCGTTATTTTTCCAAGAATTACTGTTCCAACGCCTTTTACATCAAAACAATGATCAATTACAATTACTGGCTTGCCTTCTTTTGAGATAGGCTCAAGCAGGTCAATTTCTTTTTTTAGGTTTTCAGATTCTACCAACTTGTATTGTTCTACTACAGTTCCTTTTATCATAGAAAGCAAAGTGTTCTTGTCAACATCAAAGGAATGTGATAGAATACCTTGTTTTTTTCCAAGTACGTCAAGTGCAATTATCTGCTCGCCCGTAAATTTATCAAGTTTTGCCACATGAAATATGACATACTCTCCCATGCTTATGGCCTGAAATAAGGACTGGATTTTATCTGGAAATGAAGTAGGCAGTGTCCAAGTTCGTAAAATCCCAGATTCTTTTCTGTCATAAATTGTAATATCTGTAGTTGTGCCCTTTTTTCCAAAATCCTTTGCAAGTGATTCATCACCAAGAAGTGTAAAGTTGATAGACTTCATTTTACTTGTAAAACCTATTATCTAGTAAAATATCTTGTGAAATTCAAGCATAGTTGAAGAAAATTTTTTTTGTGATTATATCATTTGATTATTCCAGATCAGCACACAATCACCGTATTTTATCATGAAAATGTATTCAGGGGTAAAAAATTAAAAAAGAACAGTGTGTTTTTCACGAATGCTTGCAGCCGTATATGACGTGACTTACCATCCGCGCTGAATCAGTATTTGTGCAACTGCTGGATCTACACAGGCTGGTGAGCCGTCTTCTGCTTTTAGAAGCAGTGTAAAGCCTTGTTTGCATTGTACATCTTTTGGAAGAACTCCAGATTTTACTTGTTCCAACGGAGGCAACATTTTAGGTGTTGATACGGTAGAATTTGTGGGCATGGTTTTGTTCATACCATGATGTAACATTGCGTATTGATCCATAGCTGTTTGGTTTGTGCCCGGTGGCATCATTCCTGTTTTATTCATACCTGAATTCATGCTGGTGTTATTCATACCAGTTTGATTCATACCTGGTGACATCATTGCAGTTTTATTCATGCTAGTTTGGTTTGTACCTGAATTACCAGTCATATTTTGAGATGTAGAATTTGTTGTTGCATATGACAGACCTACTGGTAAAATCATGGCGCTTGCCAAAAACATTGCAATAATTACCATTGCGTTAATTTTCAACAAGTGTACTTTTTTTATTAACTATTTAAGGTAAAAGAAGAAATTCCTGTCATCTCGAATGTGAAAATTTTTACACCAATTGGAAAACAGATGTGTTTGTTAAATAATGCCAGGTCGTGGTTATTGATGCAACACAACTGCAAGAATTAAATCTACTTTGTAGTTTAACTCTAGTCTTGGATTCACATCTAGCTTCCATGAAATAAAACTTGGTTTGCCAGTGCCATCAATTATCTTGAATCCGGCTTGCTTTAATTTTGATCTTAAGGATTTTGCATCAAGACTGACTTTGACAGAGCTTTTTCCTCTTTCATAATCATAAGGGTCAGATATTATTACAAACTTTTGTGCTTGCAATTTGATAGTTTTTAAAAGTTTTATTGGCTCGATTAATTCCAACACGTTAAGGGCCATAACAGCATCAAACTTCATAGTGCCAAAGGGCATGGACAAAGAATCAGCTAGAAAGAAATCCACATTACTGATTTTACGTTTCTTTGCCTCCAGCAAGGCAAAAAAGGACTTATCAATACCAAAGATTTTTCCATGATACTTTGCTGCAATCGCAGACATTGTGCCTATCGAACAGCCATGTTCTATGACAAAATTGCAATGCTGGAGTTTTTTGACTATATTGCTTGTGTTTATTTGAAATGCTGAAGGTTTGCTTTTCTTGTATGTTACAGCCCAATTTTTTTCAAGATCGGTCGTGTCATCCCCAACCTTTTGTATTTGTTGCAGAGATTTTCTTATCAAGTATTTTATTTTTTTATTTTTTACGTTCAGCAAGAGGTACCCACCCAATTTGGCCCTAATAGAAAAAAACATGGAAAGATCTTCAACAAGAAATGGAACAGAGTTAATTATTGGATAAATGCCATTACATCTAGTACAAGAGAGCAGTCCTTCAATGATTTCTTTTTGTATTTCAAAGGCTTCCAATTCCAAGGTATACCCACATTTTACGCACCTCAAATACGGTAGACTAGATTTGTGCAATGAAATTCAACAACCAGCAAGAGATTAAATCTATAACTATTTTCTACTCTGAAATTTTATTCTCTTGGAATGGTCCAGAGTTATACCAACAATACCTAAAGTAATCTAGGCACCATTCATGGAACAGTTGGTCTTTACTGTAAAACATTTCCCGCATGTCAGCGTCGCCATCAAGGGTGGGAAACAAGATGCATGCTTCTTTTTCGTTCAGGACAACAACTACTTTGACGCCTTCCTTCATTTTTCTTTCAACCAATCCCTTGTCAAGCAATTCCTTTATCCCCAACTTGTTGAGCAGTTCTTTTCTTCCCTTGGGTACGATTACTGAATCAGAAAATATGTAGTTGAGCAAAATACCTCGCTTTACTCTTGCAAGTAATGGTTCAATCAAATCCAAGGGAACCTCTGTAAACAATTCGTAAATGTATTCATCAGCGTTTTTGTAAACATGTTTCCATTGTTCTAGTACATTGACAAATCCCTTGATCTGTTGCCCTGCTGCCAATGCACCAATTCGTTGGATGAATTTCATTGGAATGTCACCAAAATCATGAGTTTCAAAATATTTTCTGTTCTTTGATAAAAATAACAACGATGGAACCTGCGTGCACATTGTTTTTCCATATGTGGTTAGATCATAGTATCCGTCTTTGTCCTTCATTATCAGGCCAGCATTTGAGAGACGCTCAAAGTTCCGGTGCACTTCTTGTACGGTTGCATGTAACTCTTTTGCCATGTTAGAAATTTTTGATTTTTGTTCTAATAGTTTGAAGATTATCTTTAGTCTTTGTTCACTTGCAAGCTCTAGAAAATCATTTGCGGCATTTTCATAAATTGTTCCCACGACAGATTTATTCAAAGTGTAAATGTAAATCTTACTGACCCAAATTCCAATAAAATTATCGTTATCAGAAAATTCAGAGCCATATTGTTAGACTAAAATATCATCGCGTAACTTGGATAGATATGATAACAGTGGATTGTAGAGCGATGCCTTCCCTAAAGTCACCCCTTGCAGTCTATACATCAGACCAGGTAGGAGCAATACCTGCATTGAAGATACACGAGTTTATGCTTGCCCCCCTAAGTGATGAGGGAGTGGATGCAGCCAGGGTCATAAAAGCAATCAAGGACTTTTTAAATTCAGTATCAATTGAGACGCACTTTGCAGTAATACAAAACAAAAATGTAATCTCAATAGTTGCACTAGATGATTTCAAGTTAGAAATTCCGCCAGCAAATCCAACGGATCAATTTTTTTCATGCGTACATTGCGGCCATGTAACCCAATTTGAGACAGTGCACAACAATCACATGAAAATCCATTACCTTTGAGGTAGAGTTTTCATTTTCTCTTCCTAGTAAATAACAACATTCCAATAGAAACGCCAATAGATATAGGCACACCAACAGCTGCCAAAATGACGGCATTGTACAGGTCATTGGCATGACTGTTTTCTGCGTAGACTTGAACTGCTGGAACTTTTGATGGTGGTCCAAGATGTAAGAGGTCTCCATGGTTTAGATTAACCATATTGCCAAACGTATTTCCATAATCATTGCTTGCAACTAAAAACAAATCATCGCCTGGCAAAGAAGTATTCATTGCAATGTAAACATTTTTGCCTAACGATATCATTTGTGTTTGGAAATAATCTTGTTTTTCATCTGTTAGCTTGATGGCATCATCAAAGATAGTACCGTTATCCATGCTTTTTCTAATAAAGACCTCCTCTTTGTCTCCAAATTTATTTCCCCATGAGACAAACACACTATTCCCAGATGCTGCAATATTTGACCAGTAACTTGTTCCCACGGGACCACTCATATCAAGAGGTTCACTGAATGTATTTCCACCATCATGGCTTTGTGTAAGAAATATGCCAGATGTTGGACTAGGCCCAAAGCCAATACCCTTGTTCACAATGTTTCCGTTATCATATTTCCATATCACATAGAGATCCTTTCCTGATGCCACCATGTGTGGAGAGCTTGATTCGCCCAATTTTTGCCCAATTATTTGCGGATTATTAAAACTATTTCCACCATCATTACTTTTTGCAAGGAACACGTCTACTTCATCCCCAGCAAGCTGACCCCATACTGCATATACATTATTCTCAGATGAATACACATCCAAGTCTACAGGGTTTACAACAGTTGCAATGTGAAGTGGAATTTCAAATGTTGCACCATTATCAATGCTCTTCCAAAGCAAAATATCATAACTACAAACATTAGGATTGTCTGAACAGCCAATTTCATCTTCCCCTGTTATGTAGATTACATTCCCAACTTTTTGCATCGAAGTATCAAATGTCATCAAATGTCCAGATGCAGGCAACAATTTCACCTTGTTTCCAAATGTAGTGCCATTGTCATAGCTTGTCACAAGATAATCAGCGGTATCATATGGAGGAGCATCACCTGTTTCTGTAATCAAAGCATACACATTGGTTCCATCAGACATAAGATGATTTACTACAGAATTTGCAGACATGTTGGCATCCAATACAATAGTGGCAGCAAATGTTTTTCCATCATCTGCACTTTTTGTAAACAACACACTAGACGGAGGATAACCAACACCGCCAGAAAGCCACGCCATGTATATGTTATTTCCAGAGGCCGCCATTAGTGGTGAATTTCCAGTTTCACCATCAAGCATGATTGGACTAGTAAAACTATGACCTGCATCAGTACTCCTTGTAAAAAATACATGAGATGTTCCTCCATTATTGCCATTTTCTTGGTATGTGACATAGACATTGTTCCCTACAGAGACCATGTTAGAGAATTGATAATGTATAACTTGTACAGGCCCTCCAAGAGATATCTGGCCAAAGGCTGGGCTTGCAGATTGAATTGCAATCATGCCAAATACAATCAAAATTGCAAGGTGTAAAGTTTTCATTTTACTTACCTCCAGTGGAATTGATAAAATTACCAGATGGTAATACTATGACTTGACCTCTCAACCATGGTCCAGGTTCTCCATGATATCCATAAGTTCCAGGGTTATCAAATGTGTAAACCCATGTTTGATTTGTGGTCAGAGAATTTGATCTGAATTGTCCCTTGTCTCCCACTATAGCATACATTGAATCATCCGCGTTTGTCCACTGGACAGTATTATTTACGCCAATCTGCACTGTCACTGTTTGAGGCGTAACATGTCTTCCAAATGTACTCAAGGCAGGTGGAATTAGAATCTGCGTCATGTTGTTTTCTCTAGGTATGCAATAATTATTGTCGTCCTTGTCTATTTCATAACAAAGCATTCCATGAGACTCTCGAATATTTTTACAGTTTTGATCACAGATTATTTGGTGTGGCGGGTTAAATGTGACACTGCCCATGTTGCCACAGTCATTATCCATAGGATAGCTTGCATTGTAAATTACAAGTTTTCTTGTGTCTATTGCGACAGACGCATACCATCCCTTATCACAGGCAACCTTAGGATTTCCAGAATTGGGCGGAAGGTACAGTCCAAGTTGTGAAAAATGTATGTCATACTTGTCATTTCCAATATAATTTCCCCCAGTAAACTTCCATCCAGTTTTGGACCATTGCCTTAATGGTGCAAGATTCATGACATCATAGAAGAACTTGTCTTGCTGTACCTGAGTTGAATATCCTGCGTCAAGAAGAGAAGACATGGGATTTACAGCCCAACCCCTGATGACTAGGTTAGCCAAGTCATCTGGCAAGATACATGCAGGCATGCTGTCTTCTTTTTTGATTGTCAATACCAGATTGTCACATTTCACATCATTTGGTGCAATTCCTAGCCTGACCTGTTGCAGAGGCGGTGGGTGTACCATATCGATTGTAGATGTATCATCATAAATTGTAAACATGAATGATTTTGAGATGGTCTTTTCTCCACCTGATGGACCAGAACTTGTTTGATTGTATAGCAGATATGAGAATGTCACAGTTGCATTTGTAATTCCTGCAGATGTTGCAGTGTAAACAAGATTAGAGCTTGGCTCTATAGTACGAATTTGTTGTCCCGGGTTTAATGTCTGCACAATATCTCTTGGGATACAGGACCCTTTTGTGTCAGATGTTGCATGATTATCAAAGAATATTGAAAAAAAATCTCGGCATGCATGTTCCTGTACATATATCGCATGAGTAGAGTTGTTGACCAGAGTTGCACTAACTGTAAATGTATTCCCAACTTTGATGATTGGAGGATCTACTTGTAGGTTGATTACAGTTACACCAGCAACAGTTGAATCGGCAAAGACATTGTGATCAACTATACCAAGAGATGCACATGAGATCATAATTATTAAAAGAGGAATTGTTTTCATTTTTTTCTTGCTCCTGCATAAATTGCAATTCCCACAACTACAGATATGATTACCACAACCGCAGGAATAGTAAATTGCTCTTGTAATGTATTATCCGTATAAGTATATGTAGTTGCATTTTCAGGAGTTGAACTAAATTCTTGATCAGTTGCAAATGCTTGCAGTGTTACAATGGACAATCCCATAATTATTGTAAGATGTAGAGTTTTCATTTTGTACCTGTACTGGATATGCATGCTTTAAAAAACTGGTGTAGGATTCTTCTGTTTTTTATGAATATCTAGAGTTTTCATTTTCCATTCAACTCTATTTTTCTGTAGACAGGGGAGGTAAAATTTTAACCGGAACATAAAATGGAATTAATTGCATTGCTCTAGCTGTATAATATTTTTGAGCATCAGGAATCATGTGATAGACTGATGTGTAAAGACCGATTTGTATCACTCCATAATTGCCTGTACCTACACTAGACCACGGGATGTCTGAATCTTCTATATAGGTTCCAGCAATCTGTACTTTTTCTTGAGTTGTGGAATTGTCAACATGGGCATTTGCAGATGGATCTGGATAAGAAGGCCCATTTCCAGTGCTTAGAGAATGTAACGCATTTTTATCAAAAACAAGTTTTATTATTTTCGGGCTGCTTTCAATTTTGTTCGCAAAGACACCCCCAAGCAAGAGATAGCTGTTCCCGTCAGTTGCATTTACCACTGCATCATAGCTGATATGAGGTGGAAGTGAGTCAAGTGACATTCCAGGAAAGACTTTGAAATCATCATGTATGTTTTGGATTTTTTGTCTTGCTAATTCTTTTTTCATTTCATCTTTTATCAGAAAACTTCCAAGTTGGTCATAGAAAGCGTCTTTGTATTTTTCATAATAGGCTTTTAGTTGTTCTGGCGTTTTGTTTTTCCATTCATCTACAGTTTGTGACAGGTAGGTGGCATCATCTGTAACCTTCGACTCGGTGTAATTAGTCGAAGACGATACTTGATTATCAGTACTAACCAATAATTTCATTTTTCCATCATAAAATGTCAGACCTGCCTGCGGGTTTGTATGATTGCTAAACATGGTTTGTTTTGGATATATTGGACACGGCTGAGAATCCGCAAACATGTGTAACAATTCATGAATACCATCAGAAAACTTGGCATCAGCCCAATAGTAAGAACCGCCTCCAGACATTATTTCACCCACGGTATCATTGCTTCCGCAACCACCACTAGGCAACCCCCCTCGAAACCCTGGAGGAAACAAGGTAAAAACCACATCATGAAATGAAACTTGCACGGGATTAGAATAAGCAGTATCAGTGTAGTTTGGTGTTACAAAATAATAGGTCTGATTTCCAAATGTAATTATTCCGGCATTATCTTCCAATCCCATGATTCTGTTAGGCAGCGGTTTGATGGAATCTATTGGTTGCATTGCCCATCCCCATTTACGTTCAACAAGCTTTTGTGCTGTTTGTGGTCTTGCACAAGCAGGAGAACCATCTTTTGTTTTGATTACAAGCTGAAGACCTTGTCCGCATTTTACATTATCTGCTGCAATACCAGACTTGAATTGCTGCAACGGAGATGCATTTTTGATTTTAGATACAGTAGTGGAATTGGCATATTTTGAAATGTTTCCCTTGTCGTCTATTGACCACCAGGAATCAAATGTTGGAGGATGGGTTTGATCAACTATACCATTAGTATAAACAAGAGCCAGAACTTCGATATGAAAATGATAAGTGCCTGGCGTAAATGCAGACATTTCTATGGGAAGTATGTCATTATTTGACATCATTCCTCCCAGGACTGGTTCTGCAGTACCATTTATGACCCATTTTCCGGTGTCGCTACCAGGAGAGAATTTCAGTGTCATGGAACCAGTGTGAGTAAAAAATAATTCATGTATCAAAATAGTATCATCTTTTGTGGCATTGACAAAAAAACTGACATTTTTTACCAGTGTCTTATTTTTTTCGTCAAAGAATTCAAGATAAAGATCTTTTGTGGAATTGGGAGATACTTGATCAAATTTGTCATACAGGACTAGAGACATGTTTGAAAGGTCAGGACTGTGAGCATCAAATCCAGTCAAGGAACCAGAGTCAGATAAGGCAAAAGGAAGTTGAATCAGAATGGACATTGTAACCCCAATCAAGGCTGAAATTATGAGAATTTGTAGAGTTGTCATTTTCTAAATTTCACCCCATAGAATACAATAACAGATACCATTCCGATCAACATGACTGGAACTGCAAATGGAAATTCTGGAACTGATATAGTATTTTGTTCAGCAAAAGTCCACTTTTCCCCATTAAACTGCCATGTTTTATTATCATTGTAAACATCTGTCAGTAAAGGCGCTGATGTAGCATAATGCTTTCCGTCATAATTATATGAAATTAGTATAGTTCGATTTGTTGGATCTAGTGTCATAGGCATATTGATAGGGAAAAATGAAAATGTACATTTTTCATGTGATCCAATTTCAGGTATAGAGTAGTATGGTCCTGCTTCGGTAATTCCGGAACTAACAGTAGAAGGTATTTTGACATCAAAATATTGTAATTGTATTGCTTTGTCTTGCGTGTTGTACATGTCAAACCATTGTGGAGCATGAACATTACCTGAACTCTGAGAGCCTAAACAATCCTTGTTTGTACCACTAGTGTATTGATGAATTGGCTCACAAGTTCCACTGCCAAGAAAATATGCACATTGAATTTTTTTTCCAGGAATCAAACCAGTCAAACAGCTATGTTGTGCATCCAAGCCATATTCTGAACTACAGGTCTGGTTGTCGGGAAAAAATGCAAGTGAGCTATCAAGCTCAACCTGAGTTATTATCACTGGAGGATTTTTGTTTTCAAGATCCATGCTAGTTCCTATAATTTTCACGTACCAGTTTCCGTCAGTTGAGTATGGATGAAATGGTAGATCAATCAAGAGTGTTCTTGTATCAGAAGAAGTCTGTGTCTCATTGAAATTCACACTTTGCATGTATTGTGTTTCTGGAGTATTATCAGCCAATACAGTAAAGCTAGTATCACCTTGATCTGATTTGGAATCAATTAGGCCTCGGGGTAACTTGATTTTAAGTGTGGAATGACCTGTCACATTTACGACATGTATTGTTATTGATTTTTCCATAAGACTGGTATCAATTTTATTTATTACTCCGTCAACTAGAGCGTATACCAAAGAGTAATGCGTTCCGTTTATTTTCAAGTCGTATGGAGTGGCTTGATACATGAATGCCGAACCGTATGACATTGTATTCAGATCTGGACTGAGATAAAAATTGTAATACCCACTAGTGGCATTTTCTCCCTCTATCTTAAATGAGTAGACAAATGAACCATTTGAACTAGTATTGAACTGATCAGAGCGATACAGAATCATTTTTGGATTATATATTTTGATTGACAGATGAGTCCCATACTTTGATAAGATGTATTGGTCTACATTGCCAGAAATTGTGATTTTATCCCCATCAGTATATGCCGTGCTATCGGATTTTATGGTCATGTGAATTGGTGGTGGACCTGCGCATAACTGCGTTCCATTTGGTCCGATGGCACAGGGCGCATAAACATTTGGAGGATAGACTGTGACAATTATCACAATTCCAACTATTGTGATTATTGAGAGATGCAGAGTTTTCATATTTTACATGTACTGTACGCGTATAGTTTAAAAAATTGGTGTAGGTTTCTTCTGGTTTAAAAAATAAAAATGCATCAAAAAACCTCAAAATTGTAGATTATACATCAAAACTAGTGTACTACCACATGAAAATCCATTATCTTTGAGAACCTTCTAAACTGTATTGATCTTACATAATATTTCTAGCATACCAAGATATGTAATGCAACTTGAGTATAATTGATAATTCGTGGTAGACAAGCCCACAATCAATTCTAGAAAATATTTTCTTACGCTTGTCTTTGCTTCAATATTTTTAGTATCGTTTGGAATGATTTCACACAATGCATTTGCAGATACTGTGACAACTACAATACCAGTAAGCGGTGCTTTTGGCGTAGTAACTAATCCTAATACGAACTTGACTTATGTTGCTACTGGTCAAGGCTATCAGATTCAGGTCATCAATGATACCACCAATGCAGTAATTGCTACTATACAAACACATGATCCCGCTCCAACTCAAAATAACAGTGGTAGTTGTAAGACACTTTACTTGGCTGTGAACCCAATCACAAACCTGGTCTATGCCGATAACGGAGGCTGTGAACTCTACTATCAAAACGTGCAAAGTCCATACGACGCCAGTGTTTCCGTAATAAATGGTACTAACAAAGTCGTTGCCACCATACCACTTGGTAATAATTGGGGATCCTTCCCAATTACAGTAAATCCAGTAACAAACAAGATTTACACTTCTGACTTTGAAGATGATGTAGATGTAATTGATGGCACATCTAATACGGTAACAACACTGACCCTTAAAGCAACAGAGTATGATGGCATTGCCTCTAACCCCAACTCCAACATGGTTTACGTACTTGGACAGTATGGTGCAACTTCAGTAATTAACGTGATTAACGGCTCAACTAACTCCATTGTAAACACTTTCGCTTTCGGCGGATATTCTCAAATGGGCATTAGTGTCAATCCTACCACAAACAAGGTCTATGTTTCAAATGCTTATCCATGTAACAATACTGGCAACCAATTCGTTGGGGGCAATGCATGTAACGCCAACTCTGGTCCATTTGTTGGTGTGATTGATGGCACTACAGATCAAGTGTTATCTACAATACCTGACACCGACCACGGCTATGTCGGTATAAACCCAATTACAGACAAGATCTACATAGGTAATAATGGAGGCAATACTGTCTCTGTCATAGATGGACAAACCGACACTGTGACCAGCCAAGTCCAAGTTGGAAATGGTCCATTTGGAATCGGAATAAATACTAATACAAACAAAATCTATGTGGGTAACAGTGGTAGCTCTACAATCTCAGTAATAGATAGTAACTCATCCAGTACATCAACAGTTCCATCTGCACCGCAAAACCTAGTAGCGACGGGAGATAATTCCAAAATTGCTCTGTCTTGGTCTGCACCATCATCTAATGGCGGTTCTCCAATCACAAACTACAAGATATACAAATCGACTAGTTCTGGAACTGAAACACTATCTGCAACAACAGGAAATGTAACTTCATACAATGACACTTCAGTAACTAATGGTCAGACATATTTCTATAAAGTAACGGCTGTCAACTCAGTAGGTGAATCATCACAATCTAATGAGGCAAGTGCAACACCAACAGGAGCAGGGGTGACAGTACAGTCTGTCGACCAAAACAATAATCCGATCTACGGTATCTTCACACTACTCTGTTCTCAAGGAACATCAACAACTGCCAACGGTAGCAATACCTGTGAGACAGGCCAATCACGATTAGCCAGTGGAAATACTACTGTGACCTTTGGTTCTATGCCACAGGGGCAAACTTTTGGAGTGGATGTTTACAACAATGCTACCTGCTCATTTAATCACTGGTCAGATAACACTGCTAACACATACAAATTCCGTCTCTTTACTGCTTCAAACCCGCCATCAATTCTTACTGCAGTGTACAGCTGCGGTAACACCACTACTGTACCGCAGTCACCAATAGGGGTTATTGCCAATGCTGTTTCATCATCACAGATTGATCTGTCCTGGACTGCACCATCCAATAATGGTGGTTCTCCAATTACAGGATACAAGATTGAAAGATCAAATAACACTGGTACCACTTGGTCCAATGTACAATCCAACACAGGTTCCACAGATACAACATACAATGACACTGGACTTTCGTCCAGCACAACCTACACATACAGAGTATCTGCAATAAATTCCGCTGGAACAAGCCTACCATCTAATATTGCATCTGCAACAACACAAACAGCTGCACCGCCAGCAGGTATTACATTAAACAACATCCAGTCAACATCAGGTACCGTATCTTCATCACCATATCAAATCACACTTGCAAACTTTAACTCAGGTACCGGTAGCAATCAACTACTTGTTGTGGGAATAAGTGCAAACAATAACAATGTAGCTTCAGTTACATTTGGTGGAGTCTCGTTAACAAAAAAAGTATCTTCCTTCTCTAACAATGACGCCGAGTTTTGGTATCTCAAAAATCCTGCAAGTACTGGAAACATTGTTGTCACCATGGCAGGTTCAACATCTGCTGTAGTTGGAGCTTATTCATTTTCTGGAGTAAACCAAACAAGTCCATTGCCTACCAGTACAACAAATCATAATTCAGCGGCTGGCAGTCCTACTGTAACAATAACTACGACAAATCCCAACAGCTGGGTTCTTGACCTGCCGTCAATTTATGGTGGCGTAACACTTGGTTCACCAACCTGCACACAACAATGGGATACACACATGCCAAGCAAAATAACTGGTGCATCAAGCTCTGTCATGCAAACAACAGCAGGCTCGCTCACATGCAAGTGGACTGCAAGCAGTGGTGAGATGTGGGACGATGTTGCAGTTGAAATAAAAGCATCTAGTACAGGTTCAGGCAGTACCCCTACAGTTCCATCATCACCTACAGGACTGACAGCTAGTGCCGCATCTTCATCGCAGATCAACCTGTCCTGGACTGCACCTGCAAACAGCGGTGGTGCTACTATAACAGGATACAAGATTGAACGTTCCACTGACTCGGGTTCTACCTGGTCGTCTCTAGTTGCAAACACTGGCAGCACATCTACAAAATATTCTGATACTGGATTGAGTCCAAGTGCATCTTACACATACAGGGTATCTGCAATCAATTCTGCAGGATCTAGCGCTCCATCAAACATATCATCTGCCACTACGCCTAGCAATACAACTGTACCATCACCGCCTACAGGACTTGGTACAACCGCAGTATCATCATCGCAAATCAACCTGTCCTGGACTGCACCATCAAGCAACGGTGGCTCTGCAATAACAGGATATAATGTGCAACGCTCAGTCAACAACGGCAATACATGGTCTACTGTCGTATCCAATACCGGCTCTACTGCTACTGTATTCAATGACACCGGATTATCCCCAAGTACAACCTACGCATATCGAGTGTCTGCAATAAACTCGGTCGGAACAGGCTCTCCATCAAATGTTTCCTCTGCAACAACTAGTGCGGCTACAACAAGCGGCGGCATCACACTTGTCAATGTCCAGTCAACATCAAGTTCAACATCTCCCTCAAATCCTATAATGCTTGCAGACTTTAATGTTGGAACTGGAAACAACAGGCTGCTTGTTGTTGGTGTAAGTGCAGACAATAGCGATGCAGCTTCTGTAACATTTGGCGGCGTACCGTTAACAAAAAAAGTATCCACTTTTTCCAACAATGATGCCGAGTTTTGGTATCTGAAAAACCCAACTGGCACTGGAGCAATCGTAGTTACAATGTCAGGCTCCACATCAGCAGTCGTTGGCGCATATTCATTTTCTGGAGTAAACCAGTCAAGCCCATTGCCTACTAGTATAGTAAACCACAATTCTGCTGCCAGCAGTCCTACTGTATCCATTACCACAAAATTTGCAAATGATTGGGTCTTGGACCTACCTTCAATTTATGGTGGTGTAACACTTGGCTCTCCAACTTGCACATCGCAATGGAATGCAAACATGCCAGGTGCAATCACTGGCGCATCAAGCTCTGCAATGGTCCAGTCTCCAGGTTCTGTCACATGCAAGTGGACTGCAAGCAGTGCTGATCTATGGGATGATGCTGCAGTTGAGATTGCAGCGTCAAAGTGATTTTTGACAAATTTTTATTTGAAAAATTGCTGATTATTCATCAAAACTAGTGTACTACCACATGAAGATACATTACCTTTAAGATAGAGTTTTCATGTTATCACTAAGGATATGGAACGTATTTGACTCCAATTCCACTCAAACCAACAATGTGATAATTATAGAGTTGTGCGGGACAATAATACGTACCACCAAGCCATGGAAAATCACCTTGAACAAAGGTAGATGTACTATCATATCCTACTGCAAAGGGCATTCCCACACAGAATATGGTCAATCCGTAAAATCCCACACGGTTTGTTGTTTTTACAGTATACACAATAGTACTGTTTCCTGTTTGAATTTTGTCAGGTGTCGCATATGATGTGATATCCTTGGTATCATCATCTATGTGATGTGCTTCAAAAATTCTGAGCCCTGTTGGCTGCGGAGGATTTGAATTAGAATATTGAACACATATTTTCCCAGTAGAGTTCACTGGCATGTACAATACTACAATACCACTATTTGATTGCGGATAGGGACTATCACATGGCATGAAGGATGCAGGTAAAGTAGTGTTGTCCTCTCTAGACGTATGACTGTCAGTATTGAGATGTGGTAAAACAATAACTGTTCCTTTCATCCATGGATGAGGTTCTGTATGATAGGTAAATGTTCCAGGTTCTGTAAATGTAAGCACGTATGACTGCCCCGGTTTTATCACACCATCACTATCAAATGGTTTACCGTCTTGCATTGTTGGAATGTCAGATACAATGGTGTTTCCAACATCTGCTTGATTTATCCACTGTACAGTGTTATTTATCCCAATTATTACCGTAGCAGTGTCAGGGCTGTACGTATTGTGGGATGCTTGATTTTCGGAACCCGGTGTGATTATTATTGTGGTATAATTTTCATTGCTTACACTTGTTCCATAAAGAAATCCTCTTGAAGCAAGTTTTGAAATTGTTTCGGCCTTGAGGCACATAGGATCTTGGTTATGTGATTTCACTACTAGATAGAGACCTTCTTTGCAAGTAATATCGCTCATGCCAACTCCTGACTTGAATTGCTCCAGTGGTGAGAGTGCAATAGGTGCCTTGTCTATTGAGACAGTCGAGGTACTGCCCAAAGCAGAATTTATCGTAATTTGTATTTGCGAATGTTCTACGCCTCTTGTTGCACCAATTTGCCATATTCCTGAAACGGCATTTGTTGGAATTGTAAAATTAAGCGATGAAAAATGCCCAGTCTTATCTGAAACTGTTTGTGTTGATTCTACAGAAATGCCATTAGGATCAATTAACGATAATTGGATCAGAGTATTCGAATTCTCAGTACCCAGTATTATGACAGGGTCCCCGGGACGGTATGAATTTTTGTCAGTATTAAGAGACATGTATCCACCTGTTGGCATAAGACCTACTGCAAAATCTAGTTTGATCTCATCTGTCCCGTCCCCAACTATGACAGAGCAAATTCCCGGATTGTAAGATGATATGTCAAACGAATATGTGGCAGACCCGTTTTCAAGCGTGATATTTTTATCTAGTTTTTGCAATCCATGCGAATCTAGTACAAGTAAATTGAGGGTTGCATTTGGTTTTGCAAATATAGACAAGAGTGGTTTTTCTGAATTTTGATAATTGTTTTTGTCAAGAATTGCATGAAATTGAGGACCAGGTATGGAGGTTATTCCAGATGCAAAAGTAACTGGTAGTAGTGATAATACCGTAATTATAATTATTGAAAGATGTAGAGTTTTCATACTTTACACGTACTGGACAATTATGGTTTAAAAAAGTGGTGTAGAATTTTGATTATTGTATTAATTCTATTATGTCTGTAGATTTTGCTATGGCATCATCAACTTCCGGTGTATTTGCAGGTATCAGAACTTCCATTCCAACAATTTTGCCTTTTTCGTTTACATCGATAAACCTGTCTTTTCCCATAGATATTGTCTTTGTAACTTTTCCCTTGCGTAACTGAACATACATTGCCCCAGAATCTTTATCAAATTTTATTGAAACCAATTATCTTCAATCCTCCTTTGTCTGTCCACATTACAGTAATGACCTTTACAGAAGTATTAATCTTATTATGTATGGCCACCAGATAAGGCCTGGTCTTTATATGGTGGATTTTCTGACTTGCCATAGCTCTTGTAATTTTGTCGCTCATCGTCATATATTGTCCTAACGGGGTTGTTGATCACTTTGGAGATTTCCCGAGTTGTCACGTATCTTTCAAATGCTCTGTCTTTACAATGCCTTGTGAATATTATACGAATTTTCCTTGCAGACAACTTACTGTTTAACATTATTTCAAAGTTTTAAAGAAAGCGATAGGTCTAGTCTGCAAAGTTCCAAGACAATACTGTCTACAGATTATCTAGTTTACATTGATCTTGAGCCTGTAAAATGCAATTACAGAAATTATTCCAATCAACATGACTGGAACTGCAAAAGGAAATTCTGGAACTGTCACAGTGTTTTGTTCAGCAAAAACCCACTTGTTACCATCAAATTGCCAGGTTCCCGAATCGTTGTTGGTATCAGTCAACGAGGGTGTGGCAGTCGTATACGGCTTTCCGTCATAATAGTATGAAACTTCTATGGTCATGTTAACCGGTTTAACTTCAAGGGCTCCCTGAGAATAGCTGTTAGAGAGTGCAAGTGTGCACTTTTCATGCGGCCCAATGCCAAAACCCCCGCCCTTGCTTTGTTGCACGTCATTGCCCGAGATAAGTTTGAAACCAAAATATTGTATCTGTACAGTTTTGTTTTGTGTATTATACAAATCAAACCATTGTGAGCCAGACGAGATGGGTTGCACCGAATCGCCAAAGCAGCTCTTGTTTGTGCCGCTGGTATACTGGTGAAGCGGCTCACATGAATTGCCAGAAATATACGAACATTCAACTTTGCGATCCGAGACCAAGTTTGTGAGACAGCTGTGCTGCGGATAAACTGCGGGCTGCGACGTGCATGTTAGGTTGTCTGGCAGGAACTTGAACTGGCTTGCAAGCTCCACCTGACTTAATATTACAGGCGGGCAACATGGAGGCCATTCCGGAGGGCTCAAGTTTTTTACAGTTGTTGTATGTGTTACAGTAACACTCTTGTTTTCTGCTACAAATGAATCTGGTTCTGCTATTGAGCTTGCACTGTTAAACGTTAATACTCCAAGTACGACAACTACTAGCAAAAGTAGAGTTTTCATTTTGTATTTGTACTGGATACGTATGCTTTAAAAAAATTGGTGTAGGTTTCATCTAGTTTAAAAAATAAAAATACATCAAAAAACCTCAAAATCGCTGATTATACATCAAAACTAGTGTACTACCACATGAAAATCCATTACCTTTGAGATAGAGTTTTCATTTTCTAATCTCTGATTCTATTTTATCAGTCCATTCTGATAATCTAAAGTAAAATCATCCCTTGTTATTCCACAATCATCCAGAATTTGTTTGGTTAAACCAGTTCCTAATTCATCATTTTTGGCTGGTACAGAAGTAAATCTATTTGAATCGTCATTACGTAATGAAACATGACTTCCCTTTTGACGGGATATCCTGAATCCTTTCTTGTTGACAAGATATTTTATCATTACATTACCAGAAACTCGAGGGAGTTTACTCACTATATTTGCGAATAAATTTAAGACTATAACTTTTGTCTTTGCCTAGATCCTCTACCATCAACTCGATTGCTTCTTTGATGCTATCTTTTGCTTTGGCTTCTGTCCTTCCCTCTGCATTAGCATGAAGTTCGTTGCATCTTGCAAATATCATGCCATATTCATCTTTATCTAAAATTATCTGATACGTCTTTTTAGATACTGTGGAGGTTGAATGTTGCATATACGAAATATAATGTTAGTACGATCTATAAAAAGAATAAGACATCAAAATACGATAAACTACACATTGTATAGATAAAAAATTAGGTGGTGATTTTCATACCCTCCATGTTTTTTCACTTCGTCTGGTCTCATACTTTAAAAATATGATGAAAGAGGCAAAGTTTTCATTTTTTACTTCCCCTGTTCTAAAACGGCAAGATGTAATGCCACCTCCTTGTAGTCCATACCTGAAACTTCAACTTTTGTAAGCATGTATACACTGGATACGCAAGGAGGATTCAATGGATCAATGTATGAAAAATCTGAAGCATTTACCTGATCTTTTGAATATCCAACAGCCAGCGGATAGCGTTCACAAAAAAGTCTCGGTATTGATTGATCGTAAAAACCAGTGGCATTTGGTAGTGGACTTATGACGTATGTAGCTGTAAAGTTTGTACCTAGTGGATAATTTGCAAGATCAACAGTGTCCGGTGCTGTCATGATCTTAAAGGAGTTTGTATAGTCTGTTCCTTGAGTTATGCTAAAGGAACCACCGTTTTTTTCATAGTGCAGATTGTGTATGAAAAGCATCGGTCCAAGTAAAAATATGTGTTGGCAATTTGGCCCATTACAATCATTGTAATTAGATGATATGATAAAAGTGAGCCTGGTACATGCAGTAGAGTTTGATTTCATCAAGAGAACTGGAACTGTATTAAGGTAAGTTTTGTTTTCAGGAACAGTATAGAATTTGCCACAATCATTTACTGACAAGTCGTTTGTTTTATCAAATCCAGTTACAAGAAAATGAGTTTGAATTGACTTGTCCTTGTCAAATAAGATATCAAGAGTATAAGGTCCTTGTCTTTCAAATGTAGCCGAAAAATTATCAGATTTGCTTGGAAGATAAAGCGTGTATGAGGAAGTGTCATTGATTGGACATGACATTAGGGAGCTTGAATAATTAATAATTGGCTTGTCAGGCTGGTTATCTCCGTATAACATTATTGCTGGTGTAACACATCGATGATTTGTAAAACCATGAATCAATATAGAGAATTTGGCGGTGTCACCAACCCGATACGAGTTACTAAGTCCAGGAGTATCAATCAATGTGCCTGAATTCCAGTCATGTGATGGTGGTAAAGCAGGAGAAATGTTTCCAAAAATCATCAGAGCTGCAATTCCTAAACCAATTCCAATTGCAGATATTATTGCAAGTAGTAGAGTTTTCACCTTGTACATGTACTGTACAGGCATTGTTTAAAAAATTGGTGTAGGTTTCTTCTAGTTTGAAAATAGAAAACGCCAAAAACCTCAAAAAAATCACAGATTATTCATCAAAATCAGTGTACTA
This sequence comes from Nitrosotalea sp., assembly GCA_025451075.1. Lineage (GTDB taxonomy): Archaea > Thermoproteota > Nitrososphaeria > Nitrososphaerales > Nitrosopumilaceae > Nitrosotalea. Next base: position 60,351 of record JANWLA010000041.1, read on the forward strand.
CCACATGAAGATACATTATTTGTAAAATAAATAAAAAAAGATTATACCTATTGTGATACTACTTCATAAAATGTCGGCTTGGGTGGTCCATCCATGTAAGAGTGTCCCTTTGACTGGATCTGGAAATGCTGCTGAGTTTTATGCATGGTCTCAAATTGTTCCTTGGTTTCAAACTCTACCAAGATAACATGCTTGCCGGTACGCGATTCAAGCAACCTCCTTCTTACAAAGCCATCAAATTTTGAAAGTTCAACATTGGATTTGCCTATCCAGTCCTTAAATTCTGCTTCAGATCCTTTCTTTATCTGAATTTCTGCAGCAACTACAAACATGGAATACGACAATATTAGTTTGAATAATAATATTTCTAAGATTTTCACACATGGTAAACTTGAGAGATGCATTTCCAATTAGATACAGGCTCAATAGTCCTAAATAACGGAATAATTCGACCAAGTGTATGAATGAGAAACTCTTGGCATATGGATCAATTATCGCTGCAATTGTCATAATGTCAACAATAGTGTTTCCGTTTTGGAATTTGATTCCCAGCATGGTGACAGAAAAAGTCAGAGTAGTATACGTACAAGGAGGCAAGTGTACAGTGGAAACAAGCGATGGTTTTGACATACCAAACATACCATGTCCCAACGCAAAGGTAGGAGACAACATCACGGCATCATATGATGTCAAAGTAAAAGACAGAGAACACAAAATTTAGCAAGCTAGAGAAGTTTTAGATCCTTTGTAACTTTATCAATCATTTCTTCAGGGGCAGGACCTATTGAGATGCACGTAACAGTTCCAGGCTCTATTTGTGTATGACCTGCATCTGTAACCTCGGACCATGGAAGACCATGAGATATTGCATCTCTTTTGACTTTATCCAACTCTGACATGCTTGATACTTTGACAACAACTTTTTCTTGGCCATATCTTTCCCACTGGTCAAACCATTCTCGTTTTGATTTTCTCACGTGTTCTGCGCCAAGTACACATGCATGACCCACCTGGGCTGCAATCTTTCCAGCACCCATGCCCAGATCTTTTCGTACAACAATTACCTGCTTGATTACGCCCATACTAATTTGCAATTACATCAGGACATGTTAAACTTTTGAACACGACAAATGTATCCCATATTTGCAGATTATAGTATCAATAAATAACGGCAGTGTTGTAATTAATACATGCCCGGTATGAAATGCGTATCATGCGGAATTGGATTCTTTTCTGCCACTGGTTCAGATAAATGCTCCAAGTGTTCAGGTAAAGGCCAACATGAAGCCGCAGAAAGTCACGACTCTTGTGGCTGCGGTCACAGCCATTAGAAAATTCTAGTGGTCATGTGATAAATCTCCCTTTTTTGATACAATTTAGGCAAATCAAATTTTCTAAAATCCGTAGTGAATTAATAGTGCAGACAAGACAAAAAATATGACAGCATGGATTACGATGTAGTAATAGCAGGTGGAAGTGTTGCAGGTCTCTTGTGTGCACGCGAGATTGCAAGCAAGAACCATAGTGTATTGGTATTAGAAGAAGACTCTGAGCTTGGCACCCCAGAGCATTGTGGAGGTGTAGTCAGCATACCTGCCATGGACGACCTTGGCATCATACCAATGAGGGCCACACTTGACAACAAGATACGCTCTGCAAAGATAGTTGCACCATCTGGAAAAAATTTCACACTAGATGCAAGACCGCAACAAGTCATAGTCTTGGACAGACGAGAGTTTGACAAGCAGATTGCACACCAAGCCCAAATCAAGGGAGCTGAAATCAGGGTAAAATCATCACTAAGAGAGATAACAAAAGAAGGAGTAAGAACATCAGACGGAGAGATAAAATGTAAAATTGTTGTAGATGCAAGGGGTGTGACACCACTTGTTCAAAAAGATAGGACTGGAACTCTCCAGTCTGCACAATATGAAATCTTTGCAGATTGGATAGACAAGGAAAAAATCGAAGTATATCTAGACCAGGAAAAATATCCAGGATTTTTTGCATGGGTCATACCTACCAGAAGAGATGAAGCCAAAGTAGGAGTCGCCGGAAGAGGAATCAACCCCGCACTAGCAATAGAGGAATTTCTCAAAACAAAAGGAAAACATTCCACCATTAGGAAAATATTTGCACCAATCTGGATCAAAGGTCCAATCAAAGAATTTGTAACAGGAAATGTTGTAACCATAGGAGATGCGGCAGGACAAGCAAAACCTACGACGGCAGGCGGGATTTATTCATCAGGAATTGGAGGAATACTTGCGGGAAATACAATTTCCAAGTTCTTAGAATCAGGGGATAGATCAATGCTTTTAGAATACCAAAAAAAATGGAATGAAAAATTTGGCAAAGAGTTTGAAAATATGCTTCTTGCCCGCTCTCTTCTTGAGAGACTAGACAACAAATCAATTGACGGAATCTTTGAATCAATAACGCCAAAGATGCTAGATGAGATCTCAAAAGAAGGAAGTTTTGATTTTCACACAACATCAGTTGCAAAGCTATTAGGTGTGAGAGGATCTGTCAAGGCAATCCAGGCAATTCTTGGAAATGAATTGAGAAGATTGTTGAACTGAGCAACATTTGATAAGCAAGGTATAAATTCGGTAGAAATCGACTTTTTAGCATGTCATCAACTATAACATTGCCTGTGTGCAGTTCTTGTCACAGACCAATAATGCCTAACGATAAATGTGTAAAATTTAACTGTCCTAGTTGTGGCTCTGTATTGCTTTGGAGATGTGAGAGTTGCAGAGAAGCTGCAAGAGTATACAAATGCAATTCATGCAAATTTGAAGGACCTTAAAAATTGGCCCGACTTTCGCTTAGAGCAAAAATCCTTCCAACCGGAACTGAGATAGATCTAGATGACATTGCAAAAAAGATCACGTCTTCCCTAACAGGAGATATTGTGCTTTCAAAATATGTAAAAGAACCACTTGCTTTTGGTCTCTACTTTCTTAATGCAGAGTTTTCTCTAGACGACAAGGAAGGCCAAATGGATTCTCTTGAAAATACCGTGCGTTCAATTGAAGGAGTAGGAGAATTCGAAGTGTTAGGTTTGAGCCGAACATCTGTCGATATGAAGTAGGTGTCTCCTTGGTAAAAAAAGACGAACTGCTTCAAATGCGGGTCGGCGAAGCAAAACAAAGAGATGTTGGAAAAAGACGTGCCAGGATAGAACCTGAAGCAATGGAGTTTTTAAAAGTTGAAGCAGGTGACATGATTGAAATTGCTGGAAAACGATCTAGTTGTGCAATAGTTTGGCCTGCAGATGATGACAACAAGGCACCAGATGTCATACGAATAGACGGTCAAACAAGAAAGAATGCAGGAGTTGGAATAAACGACTTGGTCAATGTAAAAAAAATAATAGCCAAGCCAGCAAAGAGTGTTACACTGATGCCGGTAAACGGCAACGTTACAGTTGACAAGGAATTTACAGATTTTGTAAAAAACAGATTGAGAGGCTTGCCCCTTTCTGAGGGCGATGAGATATCAGTCATGATTCTTGGAAACTCGATGGACTTTAAGATTCACAAGATTGCACCAAAGGCTGTTGTAAAAATAGAGCGAAGCACTGCTGTCACAATACTTACTGAGACATCAGTTGACAAAAAAATCAGGGTCACGTTTGAAGAAATAGGCGGTCTTAAAACACAAACAAAAAGAATGCGTGAAATAGTTGAGCTTCCACTAAAACATCCTGAAATTTTCACAAGACTGAACATAGAGCCGCACAGTGGCATACTATTGTACGGTCCACCAGGATGTGGAAAGACATTGATTGCAAAAGTACTGGCAAGTGAGTCAGAGGCCAACTTTTATTCTATCAACGGTCCAGAAATAATGAACAAGTATTACGGAGAGACAGAGGCAAGACTACGAGATATTTTCAAAGAGGCAAAAGAAAATTCTCCAAGTGTAATATTCATTGATGAAATCGATGCAATTGCTCCAAAAAGAGAGGAAGCATATGGCGATGTTGAAAAAAGAGTAGTGGCCCAGCTCTTGGCTTTGATGGACGGCCTCAATGACAGAGGAAATGTCATAGTTCTTGGTGCTACAAACAGACCAGAAAGTGTAGACCCCGCACTGCGAAGACCAGGAAGATTTGACAGAGAAATTGAGATTTCAGTGCCCAATGCAGACGGCAGACTAGAGATATTACAGATTCACACACGCGGCATGCCGCTCCAGGATGTTGACCTCAAAACACTTGCTGCAGAATTACACGGATACACTGGTGCAGACATCAAATCATTGTGCAGAGAAGCCGCAATGAAAGCTGTGAGAACATACTTGCCAGAGATAGAAAACGAGACTGAAAAAATAGCGCCAGACATTTTACTAAAACTAAAGATCACACTACAGGATTTCTATGATGCAATGCATGAAATTGTGCCAACAGCAATGCGTGAGTTTTATGTCGAGAGTCCAAAAGTATGGTGGAGAGAAGTCGGCGGACTGGATGATGCAAAAAGAACCCTTGAAGATAATTTGATAACTGCGATAAAAGAGCCTGCAAAATTCCAAAAGATGGGAATCAGACCACCAAAGGGAGCACTCTTGTATGGCCCATCAGGATGCGGAAAGACATTGCTTGCGCGAGCCCTTGCAACAGAGAGTGGTGCAAACATGATACTTGTAAGAGGACCTGAAATATTATCAAAATGGGTGGGTGAATCAGAAAAGGCAATAAGGGAAATATTCCGAAAGGCAAAGACTTCTTCGCCGTGTATAATAATATTTGACGAGCTTGACTCGCTTGCACGTTTCAAATCAAGCGAAGAGGGAGGTGTTGGAGAGAGACTGCTAAGCCAACTTCTTACAGAAATGGAAGATGGTGGAGCATCAAGAGTTGTGGTGTTAGGAATTTCAAACAGGCCTGATCTTATTGATCCATCATTGATACGACCTGGCAGATTGGATCTAGTGATCTTTGTCCCAGCGCCTGATGAGAAAGGACGATTTGAGATAATCAGACTACTTACAAAACAGATGCCACTTTCTGGAGATATCGACTTGAAAGAAATCGCAGTTGCAACAAAAGGATACAGTGGAGCAGATCTTGTTGCAGTGTGCAGAGAATCTGCAGTAAACGCCATGAGAAACAACAGTCCAAAAATTACTAGCGGAGACTTTTCTGCCGCACTCAAAAACGTCAAACCATCAATTACAAAGGGAGTTGAAGACTGGTATTCCACAGTTAAAGATAATATCTCTTATGCGCTACCAAAGCCAATGGACAAGGCATTCTACGGTTAGACATGGCAATTCCACTCCGAAATATAATATATGAAAAGATCAAGATAGCAGGGTCCCTTACTGATTCAGAGCTGTCCAAGTCTTTGATAAAATCCAGCATTTCAATCCCAGAAGATGAATTCAACAAGACATTGCTCAACCTTGAGATTTATGGTTTGATCAAAGTCACTTGGTTAACCAAGGATGAACGCAGAATAGAGATATCAGAAAAAGTAGAGGACGAAGATGAGATAGAAAAACAAAACATGGAAAATCTTGAAAAAGAATACGAGTCAGGATTTCCAGGCGTAGGCCAAGAAGAAGAGATTCCAGAATAATTATCTCAACACTGGAAAGTGAAATGCCGCATCAAGTGCAATTCCTACAAATATTATCGTAAGATATGGGGCAGTCACCTTGTATGCCTTCCATGCAAAATCAGATGTAGGAGTCTTGGTAAGTTTATAGTGATAAACTAACATCAGGCCACCTGACACCAGAGCAACTCCAAGATACACATACCCCAATCCAAATGCAACAAGCATGACAGAATATGGTAGTAAAATTGCAGTGTTGAGCAAAATATACTTTGAAGTTTTTTGCATGCCAATGAGGACTGGCAGCATCGGCACTTTGGCTTCAGCATAATCATCTCGTATTTTCATTGCAAGACACCAAAAGTGTGAAGGGGTCCAGACAAAGACCAAGATGCCAACCAATGCTCCAAGAGTATCCATGGACCCAGTCGCTGCAGCCCATCCTGCCATGGATGCACAGCTTCCTGCAAATCCACCAATTACAATGTTGGACCAATTACTGCGCTTAAGCCATACGGTATAGATTATGACATAGAAAAATATTCCAAGTGCGATGAAAAATGTCGAGATTGGATTTAGTGTAAACCAAGCATAAATTACAGATATTGAGCTGACTCCAAGTCCGTACAACAATACACTGCGTGCAGACATTCTTCCAGATGGGATTGGTCTTGTGCTGGTGCGTTTCATCAATGGATCAATATCCCTGTCATAGTAATGGTTCAGTGCACTGGAACCTGCAGACGATAATGCCCCAGCCACTATGAGATGGAAAAATACTATACCATTCAGGGGCTTGTGTGCGATCAAAATGCTGGCAGCATACATCGAAGTGATTGCCGTGATGACAAGTAAAACTATAATTCTAGGTTTTGATACTTCAAGTACTTCCTTTAATCCCACGATCTTTAACCGATTCACAGGGAATTTAATTTCTTCGAAGATTATCCCGGGGTTCAAAAGAATTAAGTATGTCAGTTCATGGAACAACCACAAATGAGTGACTGGGACCTCATGATGCCAGGAATGGGACTAACAGCAATCGGTCTTGCAGGAGTAATTTTATCATATTTGGGTATTGCAAATACGTTTCTTACAGGAATGCAGGCGCTTTCAGGTTTAACGATGTTCATCGGCATGGTCTTCTTGTCGGCAGGAATTCTAAGCGGTGGAGTCTCTACCAGTCCACGAGCCAAGGCAACTACTCTTGTAATCTTTGGCATATCAGGCTCTGTAGGTGTCTATGCACTAGGCCTCAACAAGGTAATCACATCATTGCCAGCATTTGTAGGCATTCTCATAATAATTCTCATACCAACAATAGTTCTTGCGTTTGTTGCAATGAAGGTGCCAAAGCACTTCAAGCCAATAGCAACAATATTTCTTGCAGCAATGATAGTGGGAATTGGCTCTTACACAGCATTTGGTTTTATTGGACCAGGTGCACACTTTCAACTTCCAACAGCAGCTCTGAATTCAACAAACTCTACCACACCAGTTGCGTCAAGTGCACCAGTGATATCGATTGATATTCCTGCAAACTCATCAATGCCAGGACATGCAAATTTCACCCCAGATTCAGTATCAGTTCCCAAGGGAGACATAGTCGAATGGACAAACAATGACAAAGTACCACATACAGTAACAAGCCAAGACGGCACCACATGGGATTCTGGCATAATCAAGCCAGGAAATACATTCAAACTGGATACATCAAAGCTTAACGATACAACATACCAGTATCTCTGTACGGTTCACCCAATCATGTCAGGAAACATAACCATAACAGCTCCTGCTAAACCAGTATTTGCAAATGTTACCATTACAAGCGGTGCAGGCACTAGTGCAAGTACAGCATGTGTCGGTACAAACAACTGCTTTGCTCCAAATCCACTCACCGTTAAAACTGGAACTACAGTGACTTGGACAAACGGTGACAGTGTAGCACACACAGTAACAAGCGGCAAGCCAAGCGATAGTGTTTCAGGAGACGTGTTTGATTCCGGTCTAATCAAGCCAGGAAAGACATTCCAGTTTACATTTACAAAGACTGGCACACAAAATTACTTCTGTACAGTCCACCCATGGATGGTTGGAAAAGTAACAGTAGGATGACTGGATACAAGGCAGTAATTTTATCAAAACTCCAAGTTCAGATTCTTGTAAAACATACACGGGATACTGTTCCAAACGAGTCATGTGCGGTATTATTTGGCAATATGATCAATGGTGATGTACTAGTCAAGGAGATTTTTCTTACAAAAAATATTGAAGCCTCACCAGTAAATTTTACAATTGCACCGGAGGAATTAATATTTGCATACAAAACAGCAGAGGAGAAAAAACTAGATGTTATCGGAATATTTCATTCCCATCCTGACTCTGTTGCATACCCATCTTCAACTGATAAAAAATACATGGAGACAAATCCTGTACCATGGATTATTTTTTCAAATCTAAATAACGAGTTTAAGGCATACATCTACGATTCAGGTCTACTCCCAGTCCCAGTCAAGATCTTGTAATGCTACTTTTTGTGAACGTGTTTGTGTCGTTCAAGATGATCTTTGTCTGTAAAAGTTGTATCACAATCTTTACATTTGAATTCGGCTTTAGCGCCCCACATCGTCATTTTATATCCAAACTAACGTAAAAGGCTTTAGCAAGATGATCCAAGATTTGTATTTTTATTATCAAGATTTGTTGAAATTTTTATATATTTTTATATAATTTTTCCAATTATGATATATTGTATAACCAGCGTCATCACACCACCATATGGAGATGTAATCCTGCATGTATGCAAAGCCAAATTTAGATCGCATCATAATCTTTGTGAATTCTATGTCAATATTACATTGGCACCAGCTCACCTACAAACTCTAAATATCCCTATTCTAGAACAACAAATATGGAAATTCACGTATACGACACATATGTAGAGGCAAAGGACGGCCATACAATGCATTTTGACGTCATTACTAGCCAGAAGGATCACCAAAAGGCAATCCAGTATGCAAAAGAATGGCTCAAGACCATTGGAGAGGCAGAGTCAAAGGTTTCAACGGAAGAATGTCAGTTCTGCCACTCACAAGGTGCACCAGAACCCATTGCCAATGAAATCCAAAAGAAAGGCTACTTCATCCAAAAGATGGAAGGCTGCCCATAAAAATACTATAATTTTTTAATTCAATTATTATTTTTAAAAACTCTAATAGCGTCATGCTTGACATATCATTTCATGATAAAGAAGAGCGAGTATAACAGACTAACAGTAGAAGGCGACATTCAAACAAAATGGATATGCGGCTGTTTTGAGACAGTTGATGGTTTTTTCAAGTTCTGTTCACAGCACAACGAGTCCATGAAGCATACAATAGAATCCCAGATAGACAAGCTTGACATGACTACAGTAGTAGAAGAAAAACAGACCTAGACTTACCTTTTGGCATACGGCTTGAATGTCCAGCCAGCCAGTCCGCGTCGCACCATTTTATTAAATCTCCTCCCGTGGCTCAGATACGGAAAACGCATGTGAATCAACTCGTGCACGATCGTGTTTTCCAGTGTCTTTTCATCTGGGATTTTTCTGACATTTATGAAGACAACATTATCCTGAATGTATGATACCCCAAGATACTTGTAGGCAGATGTTCTTCTGCCCTCAGTTACTTGTTTTGGCATCTCCAAGACCTCCTTTGTAGTCAACAATATTTTTGGCTCTAAAATGCTAAATCTTGCACAATAGACTCCAACTTTTTCTAGTATTTTAAAACGCAGATCAGAGTCTAGCTTCACAAAATCAAAGATTCAAATCCCAAGTTTAATGCATGTTGTCAAAATTCATGGTAACACTGGTGGATTTTTTTATTTCAACTACTAAAGTGGTTAAGTGGGGTCAGAAATTTCGTTAGGTTAATCATAAATCATACAGCCACCGTCTCCTCATTCCCCATTAACTCATAGAATCCATTAGGGATTTAGCCCTATTTCTTACCTCTTCTGTCAGGTGTACAATGACTAGCCCCTCATTTGGTTGACCATACAAGATTACAGAATTATCAGGAGCATGAACTGCAACAGGCAGTACAAGCAAGTCCTCTTCCCCATCCACAATAATTCTCACTGGAAAAGTCATGGACAATGCCTTGCGAATTACAGAAATGCTTTGCTCAGTTATTTCAGCCGCAGGATTTGTACAGGTTAGTACCGTTTCTGTTTGCCCAACTGGCAAGTCTCGCTTGTTTCTTTTTTCCAGCGCATCCACTATCTGAAGTGATGGGACAAACCCAAGTGCCAGCATCTTTTCAGTGGTAGCATCACCCACGGTTATCACAAGAGCATCTTTAGGAATGCTACTTTCGATACTAGATTTAGTTACATCAGAATCAGGTACAAGAATTCCTAGTGGTTTTTTTAGATGAGATCGTAAGTGTTCTGGCAGTCGCACAAGGTAATCTTTGTTTTCAACTATTTTTATGTAGCTGCATCATCTTTCATCTCATCACTTAACTGAGATGCAAGAACACTACACCTTGCTGCAACATTTTTCGCCACAGTCATAAATGACTGGGACATTGTAGAATTTGGATCAGAGACAAGCACTGGTCGTCCACTGTCAGAGCCTTCCATTATACCAGGGTTCAGAGGAATCCCTCCCAAGAATTGTAATTCGTGTTTTTCACTCATTCTTTTTGCGCCATCTTTTCCAAAGATGTAATGTTTTTCAGAGCATTTTGGACATGTAAAATAACTCATGTTTTCTATCACGCCCATAATTGGTATGTTTAGTTTTTGAAACATTCCAAATGCCTTGACTGCAATATTGCTTGCAACATCTTGCGGAGTTGTAACAACAACTATTCCAGTGATTGGTATGGTTTGGGCAAGTGTTAGAGGAATATCACCTGTGCCAGGTGGAAGGTCTACTATGAGATAATCAAGATCAGACCAGTTTGTATCAACAAGAAATTGTTTTAAGATTCCAGAAATTATTGGACCCCTGTAAATTGCGGCCTGGTGTGCTTGCTCTGCAAAGAAACCAAATGACACCACTTTGATCCCGTGTGAATCTACTGGCTGTAATTTATTATTGTCAACTTCCATTGAGGCTTTATCCATTCCAAGCATCAGTGGAACACTTGGTCCATAAATATCAGCATCAAGCAGGCCAACTCTTGCACCAGTCTTTGCCAATGCAAGTGCCAAGTTTACAGATACTGTTGTTTTTCCTACACCTCCTTTTCCACTTGCAACACCGATGATATTTTTTACAGTCGGCAGCATCTGGTCAACGCTAAGGGATCTTCCTTCCATGACTTTAGCAGTTACCTTGAGATCAAGTTTTGATACTTCCTTGATTGATGCGATTGCTTTTCTCACATCTTGCTCTATCTCATCATTGAATGGACAAGCAGGAGTAGTAAGTTCAAGTGTAAATTTTAATTCGCTTCCGTTTATCTCAATGTCTTTTATCATACCCATTGAGACGATGCTCTTTTTGAGATCTGGATCGATTACCATATTTAGAGTGGAAAGTACTTGATCAACTGAGACCATAAAGTAAAAAATCCGGAATACGATATTTAAACATAGGCAAAAATAATATCCAAGTCATCCAAAGATTCATAAATTCAAATTTTTAGAGTTTTCTTAGGTTCATGTTTTCTATATCGACCCTTACTGATGTAGTTAGAATACCGCCTAAACTATTTGGGGAATCTCTCAAAAAGGCAGCAATTACAATTCTTAGAGAAAAATATGAGAGTATGATAAATCCTGAGCTTGGCTATGTCATCATGATACTTGAGACCAAGGTAGAAAAAATGGGCAAGGTCATTGCAGGAGATGGCGGCACTTATCATAGAGTAGAATTTACAGCATTAACATTTTCACCAAAACTCCAGGAAATTGTCCGTGGAGAAATTGTCGAGATTACAGACTTTGGAGCATTTGTCAGAATTGGCGCAACAGATGCATTACTACACTTGTCACAGATTATGGACGACTATCTCAAAAGCGATGTCAAGTCTGGCATGATCCTTGCAAACCAGAGTGGAAGAACAATGAAGATTGGAACAACACTTCGCGCAAGAATCACAGCTGTATCAATTGGCAAGACAGCAGCAATGAAAGTCGGAATTACATGCAGGCAGCCATTCTTGGGTGCAGACGAATGGATTGAAGAAGAGATAAAAAAAGCCAAGGCACCTGCAGCTGCTACAACACCAGACAAGGCAAAGAAACCAGAAGCGGTAGAGAAAGGAAAAAAGCCAGACAAGTGATGATACATGGTTAGAGAACTGGCTTGTCGTAAATGTAAATTTGTAACAGTTGGAAAGGTATGCCCAATATGCAAATCATCTGACTTGAGTCCTGATTGGAGTAGTTCAGTTCTTGTTGTAGACCCAACAAATTCTCTTGTTGCCAAGTCTCTTGGAATAAAAGAGAAAGGCAAGTATGCTCTCAAGGTAACATAGGTTGCAATCAAGTGCAAAAAAACAACTAGAAAGATTTCTTGCCGAAGACATTAAGAGCGGAGACATTACAAGCAGACTACTTTCAAGGAAAAAAATTACTGCAAGTATAATATCTCGTGAAAAAAGCCTAGTTGCCGGAGTTGCATATGCAAAAGAGATTTTCTTGTCAAGAAAATGTCAAGTTACAATACACAAAAAAGATGGCCAGTCTGTTACTCCCAACCAAAAAATAATGACAATTGTTGGCGATACATATTCCATATTATCATGTGAGAGAACTGCATTAAATTTAATGTCAAGAATGAGTGGCATTGCAAACCAGACAAATGCATACGTGAAAAAAATTCATGCTGCCAACCCAAAGGTCGGACTATACTCTACAAGAAAGACAGCCCCCGGTCTTCGAATCTTTGACAAGGATGCCATAGCCATCGGAGGAGGACACAGACACAGAATGTCACTTGACCAGATGGTGATGATAAAAGACAATCACATTGCTGCATCAGATTCATTTTTGGGCCTAGTCAGGCGTGCAAAAATAAAACACAGGAAAATTGAGGTAGAGGTAGAAAACTTGGATGATGCAATCACTGCTGCAAGAGAGGGTGCGTACATCATCATGCTGGATAACATGAATCCTGCAAAGATCAAGGAGGTAATAAAAAAACTAGAGCAACTCCATCTTAGAGACAAGGTAAGGATAGAGGTGTCAGGCGGAATAAATCATTCAAACGTTGTACAATATGCAAGATCAGGTGTAGACATGATATCTATTGGAAGATTGACAAGCTCAGTTTCAGGTCTTGATCTTAGCCTAGAAGTTAATTGATTGCAAGCATCCGCTCTATTGCAAGCTGTGCCTTGTCTGCTATATTTTTTGGAACTTTAACTTGATACTTGTTCTCTTGCAGGGACGCATACACTTTTTCAAGTGTTATCATCTTCATGTACTTGCATATTGCATTTTCAGACATTGGAATAAATGTCTTGCCTGGGTTTTGTTTTCGCATCCTGTATAGTATACCAGTTTCTGTTGCAACAACAAATTGCTTTGATGGAGAATTTTTGGCATGGTTCATCATCCCTTCTGTGGATAAGACCTGGACTTGCCTTGAGCCATAATCACCTGATGCGATATCGTACATTACTGAAGAAGTGCAACTACATTCGGGGTGGACCAAGAATTCTGCATTTGCATGTTCTCGGAGTTTTTCCTGCACATCCTGTGATCGTATACCTGCATGCACATGGCATTCGCCTGCCCAGATGAACATGTTGCTTCTGTTTGTCACCTTTGCAACATAGGAACCCAGGAACATGTCTGGCAAGAAGAGAACCTCCTTGTCTTCTGGAATTGATTTTACAACATTTACAGCATTAGATGAAGTACAGCAATAATCAAGCTCTGCTTTTACTTCGGCAGATGTGTTGACATAGCCTACCGTAACTGCTTTTGGATGCTCTGACTTCCATTTTCTAAGCTCATCAGCATTAATGGTATCAGCAAGCGAGCATCCAGCTCCAAGGTCTGGAATTAGAACTGTCTTGTCAGGACATGTGATTGCGGCAGTCTCTGCCATAAAGTGGACACCACAGAAAAGTATAGTCTTTTGATCAGTCTTTGCAGCCTGTCTTGAGAGCCCTAATGAATCCCCTACGTAATCTGCAACATCTTGTACGTCAGGCAGTTGGTAATTATGAGCCAAAATGAGAACATCCTTTTCTTTTTTGAGTTTTAGTATCTCAGACTTGATATCCATGTACGAAACATCATAGCATTAGTTGACCTTTAAAGCGTCATGATGTTGACAAATTTATTGCCACAACCATTCCAAATGGCAAAATTTACCATTTACGTACCGATGTTAAGCGAGGTGCCACAAATCTTTCTCAGGCACTCTATTGCAGCAAGTGTTGCAAGCCTGCTAGTCTTTGGATTGCTGGGACTGGGCACATTTTCTACTTTTATTGAAAATTTGCCAAATTTTCCTTCGGCCTGGATTTCATGAGTGTTCTTGTCAGTGCCTGGGTCTGCAACTATCTTTACCCTAGTCTTTTCGCTTCCGATTCCTGCAAGGCTGAGAAGTGCTGCAACGTTGATGTTTGCTGGAAATAGCCTTACTGCTTCCTGTGCACTTCCCTCATAGAGTATGGTAGGTTGAGTGATTCCATCAGGATCAATTATTGATGTCTCAAAGAATTTTGCGCCCTTCAGTGCTTTTGGGTTTTTTGTTGTAACTAGAGTTACAGAATCAAGCTCGTCTTGTACGGCGCGGATTCCATCAAGCCCAATTATTGCGCCAGATGGGAGGTATACGCGCTTGTTAAAGTCCCTGCATCCATCCATGACAATGTCAAATATTGATTCATCCAAGAGGGCACCCATACTCATTATCATGACATCTTTTCTATTTTGCAATATGCTCAATATGTCATCTCTTACTGCATCCTGTGAAGCTGCCTCAATTATCATGTCAACAGGAGAAGCTGCAAGCAGACCAACATTTTCTGTCACCATAGGTTTGTTTTGCAGCTTGTCAGATAGATTCTTTGATCTTTCTTTTGAGAAATCATAAATGTGAGTAAGTTTTGCAGCGATTTTGCCAGAGTCTATTGCAAGTGCTATCTCTGATCCTATTGCACCGCATCCAAGTAATCCCACTCGCTTCAATGTGATTTCTCTAGCATTTGGCCTTGTTAAATCTGTTACAGATTTTGCAAGATTTGGAACGGATCATTTTGGACAATATGCTTGTCCTTTAACTGTATTTTGAGAAGTAATGCCAACTCTTCTGGTTTTAGCGAGTACGCAAGTTAGTATACTGCTATAGTATACGATTTTAGTACATTTTTCTATCACTCTTAAAAATAAAGAATGTCATATAGACTGGGGGACACTTGAAGACAATTCAGATGCAATAATTTTATGAAAAATGTGCCACACCGTAAAAAAATAATGGTAGTAGAAGAAGAGCGCAACATGGCATTATCCATAAAACTGGCACTGGAAGCAAACCAGTTTTCAGTAGACATGTTCATTGATCCAATTGTAGCGCTAGAAGAGTTCAAAAGAAATTCTCAGGACTATAGCCTGGTAATCATAGACATGAAGATGATTCGCATGTCTGCATTTGAATTCATGAAAGAGACGAAAATAAAAAATGACGATGTCAAAGTGCTTTTAATTACAACGTTTGAGATAAAACCAGTAGAATTCAACACTGTACTGCCATCAGTGAAGATAGAAGGATCGATTGAAAAACCGTTTTTATTAAATAAAATCATACCATCAGTAAACGAGATACTTGGCCGCAATAGATAGAATTTAAGCGCATAGAAAATTGCACGTTCAGTGAAATGGTACACACATGACACTAGTGGATTAAAATATCTTTTAAACAAATATAGTAGAAGTGACAAAAGTTGGAAAAAAGCGAATCAACATTAATTGAAAAAGTCCTGTTCAAGGTGGCAAAACAGTGGATAGCCGGAGATACAATGGAAGATGCCCTCAAGTCTGCGCGCCAGGCAAACAGTAACGGCATGAGTGCCATTTTAAATAAACTAGGCGAGCACATGGCATCAAAACAAAAAGTTGACCAAACAGTTTCAGACTATCTCACACTTGTCTCCAACTTGCGAAGATCAAAAATTACCGGAGGCTTGTCCATAAAACCAACGCAAGTTGGACTGTCCATCAGTCCAAAAGAGTGTCATGTAAATTTGGATATCATAATAGAAAAAGCACTACAGTTCCAGTCTTTTGTTTGGATAGACATGGAGTCATCAGAGTTTACAGATGACACATTCAAGATTTACCTGAACCTCTTTGAAAAATATGAAAGACTGGGCGTGGTTATACAAGCAAATCTCAAGCGTACCCAGAATGATCTTGGCATGTTACTAGAAAAGGGCGCCAAAATTCGCCTTGTCAAAGGGGCATATCATGAAAATTCAAAGAATGCATACAGGACAAGACATGAGGTAGATGAAAACTATACAAAACTGATGGATGTTTTGTTTGAGCGCGGAAATGAGTTTGCAGTTGCAACACACGACTCCAAGTTAATCGATATGGCAATCAATCTATCAAAAAAACATGAGCGAAAATTTGAGTTTCAGATGCTAAAAGGAATACGCGATGAGCTAAAACCTGTTTTGATAAAAAGTGGGTTTGCTGTCTCAGAGTATATCCCATATGGAACAAATTGGCTACCTTATTCAATCAGAAGACTAAAGGAGAGAAAACGAAACATATTGCTTCTTGGAAGTTCCTTTATTCATTCACATCGAGTCTGAGTCTGCTCTCTTAGGAATTGTAAAAGATAGTATGCCCCTCCAGCACCCTTGCCAGAGATTCCAGATTCCTTCCACCCTACAAATGGCTGTGCCCCAACCATTGCACCAGTGGTGGCACTGGCTGCCCTGTTGGCATATGTAACGCCTGCCTCAATTTTTTCAAAAAATTTCTCAATCTCATTTTTGTCTTGGCTGAAGACTCCGGCAGTTAATCCATAATTGCTCTTGTTTGCCAAGGCAAGTGCATCATCAAAGTTTTCAAATTCCTCGATGCAAAGAAACGGCAAAAACAATTCTTCTCGTATCAATTCATGATCTCGTGGAAGGTTTGCAACAATTGTGGGCATGACAAAATTTCCATCCTTGTTGGTACCATCAGTGACAAGAGAGCCACCACATAGTACCTTGCCATCTTTTTTTGCAACATCAGATGCTTTTTGAAACTTTTTTACCGCTGCATCATTTATGACAGGCCCGATGTAGGTGTCTTTCTCCCATGGTTTTCCAATTTTTAATGCCACAGTCTTTGCAACTAGTCTTTCCAAGAACTTGGTTGCAATTGATTTTTGTACATAGACCCGCGAGCAGGCACTACATTTTTGTCCGCTAAAGCCAAATGCCGCTCGCAGTACACCATCAGTTGCCTTTTCAATGTCAGATGAAGCAGAAACTATTGCTGGGTTTTTTCCGCCCATCTCAGAGATAAACGGCCTAGGCCTGCTTGCTACAAATGCAGAATATCCAGTCATTCCCACCTCTTTTGAGCCAGTAAATGCAATGCCGTCAACTAGCTTGCTGTCAAGTATTGTTTTTCCAACTATGCTTCCAGCACCTGTTACAAAGTTTACGGCAGCTGGCGGTAGCTCGTGATATATCGATTCAACAAACTTGAATCCAGAGAGTGGGGCATCACTTGAGGGTTTGAGTATAGCAGTGTTTCCAGTGATCAGAGCCCCTGACGTCATCCCAATTGCAATTGCAGATGGAAAATTAAATGGGGATATGATTCCCCAGACCCCATATGGTTTTAGGGTACTTTTTGTCTTTTCATTCGGAGAAGCGCTTTTTGTATCCTTTGAGAATCCTTCGTTTATCTCAAGCTGTTCAGCATAAAATCGCATAAAGTCTACTGACTCGTCCAGATCACCCATCGCTTCAAGCCTGTTCTTTC
Source organism: Nitrosotalea sp. (assembly GCA_025451075.1). Lineage (GTDB taxonomy): Archaea > Thermoproteota > Nitrososphaeria > Nitrososphaerales > Nitrosopumilaceae > Nitrosotalea. The sequence continues at coordinate 77,870 of JANWLA010000041.1, forward strand.
CGTTTTCAAAGCTCATGATTGCAGCAAGACTGAATTTATTTTGAGAAAAAATATCAGCAACCTCTCGAAATATCTGGACTCTTTTTTGGTATGGTACAAGAGACCATTTGTAAAACGAGTCTCGTGCGGTATCAATTGCATGCAGTGTATCTTCTTTTGTGGCAAGTGGAAAGCTTCCAAGTATCAGATTTTTGTCAGCAGGAGATCTGACTTGAAACTCGGTACCAGAGAAGATCTCTTTTCCTCCAATTATCATAGGATATTTTTTGCCAAAGTCTTTTTGCACTTGGTCTACAGCACTATCAAATTTTTTGTGAAATTCATCAGTGGAATTATTTTCTACAAATCGTGCCCATGTTCTTTCATTCTCGAACATGATTCACTATGGCATGCTTCATTATTTAGTCCTACTAGTGTTGATTTTTCGTTAACACTTGGACAAATTCCTTTCAAACGAGAAACATTTTATCTCTGCAGGCAAAGGTGTTTTATGCTCAATACCGTATATCGCGATGCCATAAAGAAGCGTGAGGAGGCACGGTCCATCTTCAAGGGAGAAAAGTTTGATCAAATAATCAAATCAGCCAGGGAACACTGGATTGGGTACAACCCTCAGAAAAAAGACGCCGAGATTGCAGGGATAGATAGTAGCTACAACAGCACAAAATTCCAAGGGCTAGAATTATGGGTAGTAACAGGCATATCTGTAAAATCAGACGGCAAGATAATCACTGAAAGCCACAACCAGGGACTAGGACAACCCACGCCTGAACTTGAGACACAGGCAAGCAAGATGGAAGTTGACGCATGCATCAACTCCATTGACAAGGCAGACGTGGTTATACTAGATGGCTCGCTTTATTCACAGTTTCTTACGAGGCAGACATCACTTGGCAATTCCATCACATCTGCAATAAAAAAGAGAAACAATGTAATTTTCATATCAAAGACATCATCAGCAAGAAAACAATTTGAAAAATTTGGTTCCATGGCAGGAGATATTTTCTATTACAATCATGCAGTAAAGACACCAGGCTTTAGCAAGATACTTGTTGACACAAGTCTTGGACCAGGAAAAGTTGTATCATATGTTTATGCAAGGCTTAGAGATTCCACGCCTTTGATCAAAATCGAACTTTTAGGTTCAGACCATAGTGAAGATGAAATAAAATTACTTCTTGACATGATAACAAAAAATAGTGTAGGGGGATATCCATACTCATTGAAACTTGCTCATGAAAACTGCAAGATATCAAATTCGGATCTTGCAAGACTTGTTAGTCTATATGGACTTGGAAACGAGATTGGTTCAAGAGAGGTATTGAGTTGACAATAGGTGTAGTAATTGGAGAATCAAGACCAACTGATGTCACTGCCCAATCATCAAAACCGCTTTCAGTTGGAGAATATGTAATAATTGATTCCCAGGATGGACAAATTCTAGGCCTTGTTGAAAAATCCATCATATCAAGTGAGGCATTAACAGATGTCAGAAATTTTGATGAAGCAGTTGAAAGCAAGGAAGTTGCAGACATTAATTCAAGAGATAAAAATTACAAGGTAAAAATTGGGATACTGGGCTTTTTGGACAAACTGCAAAAAGGCCAAATGATCTTGCCTGCAGTGCCACCGCTCCCCGGAACTTCAATCCTGGAAGCCACACAAAAAGATCTGGGTGTGATATTTGGACCTGTAACAGAAGAATGGGTCAGGATTGGCTCGCTGTTGAGAAATTCAAGTATTGAAGCCAAGATAAATGTAAACAAGATTGTATCAAGGCACCTGGCCATACTTGCAATGACAGGCATGGGAAAAAGCAATCTTGTGTCTTTAATTGCAAGACATGTTGCATCACTGAACGGCACACTGATTATTTTTGATTACCACAATGACTATGAGAATCTTGATGTTCCAAAAATGAACTATATGCTAGCAAAGATAAATCCTAGACTATTGCCTGCTGACAAGTTGGCAGAAGTAATCGAACTCAGAGAGAATGCAGACAAACAGCAAAGAGCATTGCGTGAATCATTTACAGAGTCAGTCAAACAGTCAAAGGATTTCTGGCAAGCCCTTGAAGAGAGTGCCGCATCCTTTGGGCACACCACCAAGGGCTATGCAGACAGTGCAAGTAGGGTACTGGACAAAATAGATGATGCAAAACATAGATTCTCAGACATACTGGACCCAGATTGCGGAGACCCAGTAGATCTCATCAAGGAAGGTAGAGTTAATGTATTGAACATATCAGAGCTCAGTGAAAGGCAGGCAAATGCTGGACTGGCATATTACTTGCAAGAATTATTACAGCATAGAAAAGATGCAGTCTGGGAAAGAAAAGGAAAATCATCAGGCAAAAAAAGCAATAGATTCCTTGCACCAATATTTGTAATAATAGAAGAGGCCCATGTCTTTATTCCAAAAGGGGAACACACTGATACCAAGTACTGGGCATCAAAGGTAGCACGAGAAGGCCGCAAGTTTGGAATCGGCCTTGGCGTTGTTTCACAGAGACCAAGAAATATCGATCCCAATGTACTAAGCCAGATGGGCTCGCTTGCAATAATGAAGATAGTCCAAGACGATGATCAGCAACAGATTGCATCTGCTGCAGAGTCACTAAGCAAGGATCTTCTCTCACAGCTTTCGTCTCTGAACATTGGTGACGCTGTCTTGATTGGACAGTGGGTAAACCTGCCGTCAATTGTTCACGTCGATGAAGTCAAGAGCAAGAAATCAGGCTCTGATCTAAATGCAGTATCGGAATGGAACCAGGCCGATAAATTCAAAGAAGTTGCAAGAGAATCAACCAAGTCAATGATTCAAAAAGACTTGTTGCTTGATTGAGATGATCTTTTCACATATTTCTGACACTCATTTGGGTTTTGTACAATACCACTCAGAAGAGCGTGAAAATGATGTGTACACTGCATTTGACCAGGCAATTGACATATCCATAAAAGACCATGTTGATTTTGTCATATTTGCCGGAGACATATTCCATGTGCCAAATCCAAGCGGAAAGGCAATTGTTGTTTTAGCAAACGCCCTAAAACGCCTAAAGCAAAGCAGTATTGATTCTTTTTTCATTCTAGGAGAACATGATATCAGCAGAATGAGGGCAACACCTGTTCCCTTTGTATACAACAATCTAGAGTTTTCAAAATATATTGGAAACGGCAAGCCATTTGTGTACAGAGATGTTTTAATCACAGGTTTTGACAAACGCAGAAAGGCAGAGATTGAATCATTTGAAGAAGATTTTGCAAGAGTAGATGCAGAAGTCAAAAAACACCAGGGACACAAGATACTAGTTTTGCACCAGGGGATTACGGAAATCAACAAGTTTGCAGGAGAGTTGAATTCAGTGGATCTGCCAAAGAATTTCACATATTATGCAATGGGTCACCTTCACGAGCAAGAGCTAAAACAATTTTCCCACCTGGGAGGCCCGTTGGTATATCCTGGGTCAATTGAGCTAACATCAAGCGAGGGAATAAAAGAAACGCAAAAGGGGTTTTACCAAGTAGACATTTCAAGGTCAGAGCCATCCCCAACATGGGCAAAACTTGACACGCGTCCCCAGTTTTCTATCAAGACCTCCATGGGTGACATTTCAAGCGAGGTAGATAAAATTGCTGAAAAGATAAAATCTCTTGCAAGAAAACCTGTGATCGAACTAAAAATTACAGGCGAGATTCCAGAGCCAGGGCTGATACAAACACAAGTTTCCAAGTTGTCAGACCTAGCATTGCGTTGCTTTTGGAGACATGTCTCCAATGATCAGTCAAGCGGATCTGTCTTTATGGACAGACCAGTAAAGATTGAAGACGAGATGTATAAAATTGCAAAAGAGATACTTGGCTCAAACGACATGGCAAATTTTGCAATAAACGAACTCTTACCGTTATTATCAAGAGGCCACACAGATGAGGCAAGCCAGGCAGTTGCTGACAATTTTATAAAATTCAAAAAAGGAGTAGAACATGCTACAATCAGTTGAACTTGAAAATTTCCTTTCCCACAAGAATACTAAACTAACATTTGACAGGGGAGTTACAGTATTTGTAGGACAAAACGGTGCTGGAAAATCAAGCATCATAGATGCAATAACATTTGCATTGTTTGGAGAGCATCTCAGAAAATCAACAAAGGGACTTTTGCGCAGAGGGAGTAACCAGGCATATGCCAAAGTAGAGTTTTCCATACAAAACAGGCAGTTTGAGGCCGTGCGCAAGATAGACTCCAAGGGAACAGTGGGGGCAGTGCTGCATGAAAAGATCAATGGCGAACTAATCCCACTTGCTGCCGGAGAACGAAAACAGTTTGGCGAGTCCATGACAAAGACAATAGAATCCCTAATAGGGCTAGACTTTGAAAAACTAAAAGTTGCATCCATTGTACAGCAAGGGGAACTGCAGACAATAATTGAAGCAGATCCCAAGAAATTCAAAGAACTAGTCAATGCAATAATTGGCATTGACAAGCTTGACATGGCTTTTGAGTCAATGAAAAAAACAATAGACTATTTCAGAGCCACGGTACGAACTAGACTGGATTATGATGATACCAATATGGACACATTACAAAACAGAGTTGGCACACTCTCAAAAGAGATTTCATCCTTAGAGCCACAAAAAAAGAAGCTCGAGTCAGATAAGGTATCACAAGAGCAAGAATTTGTGTTGCTGCAAAAAAACATTGAATCTGAGACGCCAAAGGAAGCAAAGATAAAAGAGCTTGAAAATAAAAAGGACGATCTTCTCAGATATCTTAGAAATTCCATAGTTTCAATGAAGCGGGAACTCTCAGAAAAAGAGAGAAAGTTTGCAGAGTGCACAAACAGTTTGTCGATTTTATCTCTCAAATCACAGGTTGAGTCAGACATGAGACAGGCGCAATCAGATATTGACAGAATCAACGCCGAGTCAAAAAAGACTGGAGAGATGATAGCAACCATACGAGGCCAACAAGATATTGCAAACAAACTGCACCTAGTAGATGGTAAATGCCCCGTCTGTGACTCTAAAGTTGACAAGCTCAATCCATTGTTTGATGAAAAGCACATCACATCAGAACTTGAATCATTAAAGAAAAAAACAGAACTGTTGGCAAAAGACAACATTACAATTCAAAGCAAGAAAAAAGAACTAGATATGAAGATATCACAAATCACAAAAGCCGAAGGAGTCCTGTCTTTGAACAACATCAAAAGCCAGAATGACTTGGTAAATCTAGGAGAGGAGATATCAAAATTACAGGTCAGTACCAAAGACATACCTCTTGAGATAAGTTCAGGAAACCTGGTGCAATATGCAATTGACGAGTATTCCACAGATATAATAAAATCAATATCCACACTGGTTCAAGAGACCCAGGGTTTTGATGTCAATAACTTTAGAAATTTGAAACTAAAACTAGATCAACAAAGAAGAACCCTCAGCACATTAGACCAAGACATTGGTTCAGTAAATACAAAATTAAATCTATACAAAGACGAGTCTGCAAAAATCTCTTCAATTTTATCAGAACTGCAAGATGTAAAACAATACGTCTCAAGCCTTGAGACAATACGCAGTCAAATTTACAACAGGGATGGACCTGTTGCCACAAGCCTTCGTTCTTGGGCCTTGGGCATGATATCACAAAAGGCCTCAGAATATCTTTCCACGTTTAATGTAAAGATTCAGAGAATAACACTAGAAGACAAGTCAAGAGATATTACAATTACGTGCCACGCTGGAAATTTAGAACTTGATCTAGAGTCACTAAGCGGTGGAGAAAAAGTCAGTGTGGCACTAGCACTGCGTCTTGGGATGGCCCATTTCATGGGATCATCAAATCTGAATTTTATCATACTTGACGAGCCAACTACTCACTTGGACCAAGAGAGAAGAAAATCCCTTGTAAACGTGCTTGTACAGGCATTTGAGTCAAACATTGATGCCATTTCTCAATTTATCATCATAACACATGATTCGGAGATATTTGAAAATTCAAACATTGATGCAATCTATGACTTCAAGTCAACCCCAGAAGGAACTGTCGTTACACCAATCTAGCCGCCAGTCATCTTGGCAAACTTTTCATTCTTGCACAAGCTTTCCATGAATTTCAGGTTTGACAGTGCTACTACTGCAGAATCTCTTACTTGCTCACTTGAATCTTCAAGTGCTTTTTGCAGTGTTTCTTTGGCATCTTGCGAGCCGATGACTCCTAGTGCAACTGCTGCCTCATGTCTTACAAACAAACTAGGATCGTTTCTTGTTGCATCCTCTAGCGGTTTTATTCCGCTTCGAAGGCACATCTGTCCAAGCGAGAATGCAGCCTCATGTCTTACCAACTCATTAGAATCATTTTTCAGCACACTTGCAACATGCGGAACAACATCTTCTCCACCCATATCTACAAGAATGCAGACTGCTCTGCATCTTATCACAAAATCGTTATCAGTCAACAGGCCAACAAAGTATTCCTTGTCTTTTTTCTCATACTTTTCTTCCATTTCAGATAAAAGTTCGAGACGATTTGTTGGAATGACTTCCATGCCCATGATTTTATCATCGAATATTTAGTCGTTATCAACTAGATTTACTACAAAATATTTGGTAATTTTTTACAGGACTGGATTTGGTTTAACTAGTCTTGATTGCAAGACCAGTTTATTTTTTTGGAAATGATCTCTTACTGCATCTTCTGATACAAGCAACTTGTCAGTGTATAGATAGACATCACCTGTGAACCTAAAAATATGCATATCTGGCATTTCTGTTTCAAGAGTTTTAGAGTCAGTCTCGCTAGTTTTTTGTAATTCTAGCAGAAATTTTTCTACCATGTCAGGAATCTTGACATATTCACTGCTCAACTCTGCGATTGCAACTGCAATATGCTGATACTTTTCAGCATCATTTTGGATTGCAATCATTCGAAATTTCTTTGTATTTTTTACTTGGCCAGTTTTCTTGTCTGTGAGAACAAATTCCCAGTCAGCATGAACTGTAGAGCACCAGGAAAACTCGTTTCTTACCTTAGACATTGCAACCTCAAAGACATCTATTTTTTTCAATTATACCCAAAAATAGTAACAAAAAATGAGGCCTTTATGTCTAGTGCTTGGACATACTGAAATGATTCCCTTAGAAAAAATGCGGTCTGTCAGTATATCACGTGTTCTTTTTGTGAACGGTTCATCATGGCAGGTATTATTGATACAAGAAGCACAAATGTGGATATGTAAAATATCAAGTGCATTGAACTTGTAAAATTGGCAATTGTTGCTTCAGATGCTGTTTGGCTAGAAGAGCCCAAGAAAATGGATTCTAGTTCTGATATCGGGACAGTGCTTGCAATCAAGGCAAATGATATTCCAAGGCTCATTATATTTCCAAGCGTTACAAGTGTAGTGCTCATTCCGGCTGCAACCCCTCGTCTTTGAGGTGGAACAGAATTCATAATCGAAGATCTGTTTGGTGATGCAAAAATTCCCATACCTGCACCCACTAGTGAAAGCGGCAAGACCAGATCATTAAAACTTGTTCTAGACCCAATCTGGGAGAGTATCAAAAATCCAACAGCTGACAGTAGCAATCCAACAACAGTAAGCAGTTTTGAGCCATACTTGTCTGAAAGCCATCCACTTATCGGCCCAAATGTTGCAATTGTAAATGACACTGGAATCAAGTAAATGCCAGCTGTGAAAGGACTCAGATGCATCGAAGGTCCTTGGAGGTAAAATGCCATTATCAGCACTAATGCACCCCTTGCCAATGCATTTAGAAATATTGTAACATTGCCCGCAGAAAAAAATCTTATTTTAAAAAGAGACATGTCAAACATTGGCTCCTTTATTTTGGATTCAACATACGCAAACAATGCCAATAGCAAAAATCCTCCAGATATGAGAAGTATTGCGTCAAAAGAATTTACCACCTGTAGCGAACCAAATGTGATTCCAAGCATCATCAATGTAAGACCTACAACTAGAATCAAATTTCCAATCCAGTCTATCTTGCCTTTTACAATAGAGCCCAGTTCTCGAAGTTTTGCCCTAGACCATATAATTGCAAAAATTCCAATTGGTATATTGACCCAAAAGATTGCTCTCCAACCAAGTGTTTCAGTAAGTATTCCTCCAAGCACCAAACCCAATGCAGAACCAATTACAATAGAAACCTGGTTTAGCCCAAGGGCTTTGCCCCTTTCTTTGGCATCAAAGGCATCTGTTAGTATGGCAGCGCTGTTAGAGAACAAGAATGCGGCACCAAGGGCCTGGATTATCCTAAACATTATCAGTTCTGGTCCAGTTTGAGCAAGGCTACAAAGAAACGATGCAATCGTGAAAAGTACTAGCCCAAAGTTGTACAGTTTTACCCTGCCAAACATATCTGCCAATCTGCCAAAGCTAAGAAGGACTGATGTTGTGACAAGGCCATATGAGAGAATTATCCATATTGTCTCAATGAGGGAAGCATGTAGATCAGGGACAAGCCTTGGAAGTGCAATGATTAGGATATTGGCATCAAGTGATGCCATCAATATGCATATTGTAGTATTAGTTAGCGCTATCCACTTGTATTGCATTATTTTGGCTTGAATAAATTGCTATAAATCTCATGTTGATTTCATCTAGCACCAGAGTTTTAGAAAAAATCTAGTCGTTGACTAGATATTTCTGGGGCAGATCGATTAGAATCAGTTCAGTTGGAGCATCTGCACGTATTATAATATCATCTTCTTTTGATATCATTGCAGCATCCCTTGTCTGCAGCATATGATTGCCCAGTTTTATTTTTCCATCAATTACAAACAAGTACGATTGCCGTCCAGAACCTAACTTGTGTTCTACCTGATTGTTGGCAGAAATAGTTGCAAGATAAAATGCGGCATCTTGGTGAATGTGCAATGCATCAGGGGCAGATGTGTTTTCAGATACAACCACTGGTACAAGCTTGTTCATCCTTTCTTGTTTTGTGAATTTTTTCTGCTCCCAAGATGGTGCCAGTCCTTTTTTATTTGCAAACACCCACATTTGTAATAGTCTTAATGGTTTTTCTTTTGAAGGGTTTGATTCTGCATGCATTATTCCAGAACCTGCAGTCATTCGTTGAACTTCACCAGGATATATCACGCCATGATTTCCTTGGTTGTCCTTGTGTTCTAGTTCCCCGTCTATGACATAGGTTATGATCTCCATGTCTCGGTGATGGTGAAAGTCAAATCCCGTGCCGGGCCGTATTTCATCATCATTGAATACACGCAACGGTCCAAAGTTCATCTTGTCTGGATTTTGATAATCTGCAAACGAAAAGTGGTGGTACGTGGTAAGCCAGTCAGTCTTGTTTTGATAGTGCTCGTTTGCTCGGATGATTCTAGCACTCATTTTGACATCTCTAGACTTTTTCTTATCACTTTGGCAACATTTCGTATTGTCACGCTGCTTATGCCAGACGCTTTGGCAATTTGGTCTTGGGTGGCTTTTTCTCCATTAAGTATTGCAGATAGGAATAGTGCAGTAGCCGCAAGCGACACTGGATTCTTCCCATCTACAATTCCTTTTTGCTTGGATTTTTCTATGATATCAAGCGCATCTCTTTTTGCCTTTTCACTTAGACCCACAGATGTCCCAATCTTTGATACAAACTCTGATGGGTTCAACGAATCTACGCGCAGTTCCAATGCCTTGACAAATACCCTATAGTGTCTTGACAGATTCTTAAACGAGATATTTCCTGCATCGGAAACGTCCTGCAAGGTTCGTGGCACGCCAGATTCTCTGCATGCTATGTATAGTGCAGAGAGGATCATTCCAGATATTGTTCGTCCTCGAATAATATTTTTTGTCAACGCCTTTCTATACAGGTAAGCGGCTCGTTCAACTACAGCATCTGAAACATCAAGCTTTGGCTGGATTGTACCCATTATTACAAATGCAGAACGCAAGTTTCTTTCAGCAGAACTTGATTTGCTTCTGCTGTCCCATGTTCGCAGTCTGTTAAACGTATACTTCATGTATGTTGATATAGAATTTCCCGATGCATCCTTGTCAGTGTGTCCTATTATGGTAGACAATCCCTTGTCATGAATTGACAGGGCAGAGCCAAGTCCTGTTCTTGTGCTGTTGGCATAATCATCTGGTGTAAATGATCTTTGTTCAGATCCAGAATCTTCTGTCTTGTCTGTAATTACTGCACCACAGCTAGCACATAGAATTTCCCCACGAACACTGTCTGTTATCAGCGGTCCATGCAAGTTACCGCTATGTGCGCATATGTTCTTATTTTCAAATACGAGTTTTTGTTTTTTATCAGATATCATTTGTATAGTTACTATACACTTGTATGTTATTTAAGATGGTAAGTGAGGATATGTGTATCAGATTAACTCAAGGTAAGCGCCCATGACTGGACAATATACCATACCTAGGCAGCTTCTGGTGGTTTTGCGTAGATCTCTTTTAAGATTCGGGGTTTGCCATCTTTGAATATATCCTTGGCGCAGTACTGCATGGAAAAGGCAGCCATGGATTCAAGAATGGGGTTTAGTGCAAGCCCCTTTTTTGTTATCACATATTCAATTTTAACAGGAGTTCCGGCATAGATTCGCTTCTCAATTATGCCATTTTTCTCCATTTCCCTCAGTCGTGCTGAGAGAGTTTTTGGGTTTATCCCCTCTACAGAATCCAAGAACTGGTTGAATCTTGTCTGGCCAAGCTTTGTCATGTTACGCAAAATATGCACGGTGAATTTTTTTCCAATAATTTTAAAAGTATTATCAATAGGGCACGCCTTGAGAGATTCAAGCAAATGTTTGCATTCTTCTTCTTTCAACTTACCATTTCCTCAGTCGATATATCTAATATCACTTTCTAATTTATATGCTTACCTTTGTATATCTAATATAAGAAACAACATGACAACTCATACACAACACACGCACCAGTGGACTGTCACATCAAATCACTGGCAATGCAGCACATGTGGAAAGACATACGGCTAAGCCCACCAACTTTCCAACTTTTTTGTATTCAATCAAGCGGTTTTGATTTGTAACAGTCAGTACACACTTCAACAGTCTTGCCATATTTTTTAGAGTAATATGCCCCAAGTTCTCGGTGCAGTTGGCACATAAAGCAGAGGCCAAAATTCATGAAAACAGTTACGCTGATGTTTGTATTAGATTTTGTGTGCAGTTACAAGTGGAATTTTTTTAAATTGTCCCAAGAAAGCAAAAAGGCCAACAATTAGAACAAATGATACTCCAAAGAGCGGCATTGCAAGTGGACCAAATTCTGGAACTGTCGCAGTTATTGTTTTTGTTTGAGTTACAACAAACCCGTTTATTCTTGCACTGGCAATTATGCTAAAATCACCAGATGTTGCACTAGAGGGAATCTTGAACAAGAGTGCAAAGTTTCCATTCTGATCAGATTGGACAGTCCTAATGAGTATCAAGTTTCCTGACGAGTCTTTTATTTACAAGGCAACAAGTGAGTTTGGCTGTCCTGTTACAGTACCACTCAACTGGACCATATCACCTGGAATGTAGTGACCCTTGCTTGTGGCAAGCATAATCGATTGTTCCTCCTGGGCAAAAGAACTGGCGACTCCAGGCAATGCGATTAACATGACTGCAGCAAGAGACATGAATCGGTTTTTATTTTTCCTAGGAAAGACCGACAAAATATGATAGTTCATTTGATTGTGATGTTCCTCCCTTGTTTGGCCAGTCAGTAAATACATTGGCATAGACGCTAGCAAGACCGGTTCCAGACTGGGCCGGAACATAGTACGGGAGTACAACTTCAGATTGTCCAGGGCTTATGGAGTATTGTACAGATGCAGTGCCAAGACTGCTTATGTTAGAGTCAAAGAGGTTCACAGTTACAAGTGATTGCTCTGATACGTTAGAGTCAATTACCACTTTGATGTATCCCGTTTGGCCCCTAGTTATCATTGAAATTGGATTTCCTTGCTGGTCAGTTGGTTGTACAGATACTATTGATATTCCATTTGGCCCTGTAGCGTTATTTTCAATGTTTTGAATACATGGGTTTACTCCATTTACGACAGTGAGTTGTCCTTTGTTGTCAAAGCATGATTGTACTCTGCTGTCTGCAAGACCATATGCAACATTTAGTTCACTGTTTAGGCTGACCATTTGTACATGATTAATTGTGGCATACTTGTTAAACGTGTCAAGTGCTTGACCTAAACTTCCTCCACCATCAAGAACTGACTGCATTGCAGTATTTGCAACTGTCACTCTTTGTTTCATAAAATTAAATTCGTCCTGGAATACAGAGTATGTTCTGTTGTCACCAACTGTTGTAAGGAAATTTTGGTATGCAACATCAGATGTGGTAGGAGCACTAGCAGTTGCAAGCGTGGTAAGATCCTGCTTGAGTTGACTGGCAGCAGCCTGTCTTTGCTGCAAGACTAGTTGTTGGTCAAGTGTTTCAGCAGTCTGATTTCCTAGAATGTTTGCCACCTGTCTCTTGGAAGCTTGAATCTCTTGCAATATTTTCATCGCCATTGGATTATTTTGCAGATTAGGGCCTGCCAGAGTTGTAAACTGGGCAGGTCCAACACTTGTTACATTTCCAGTCTCATTCAAACTATTGAGACTTACATTTACTGTACCAATAGAATTGATCTTGTCATTTTGGGCAGTGCCATTTGCATAAGAAAGTGCAAGCAGATGTGCCTCAGTTGGACTCATAAATGTCATGGAATCATTTTGTATCGAGACCCCAAGTGTTACTTCGGCTTTGTTGCTTGTCAGTGCAGTAGGCAACAAGTTTCCAGTTCCTGAAGACATTGCATTAGAGGTACTAGTGCAAGCATGCGGCGGTTGTGGTACATATGATGCTGGGAGTACTGAAGTGTCTTGTAGATCTGCTGCAAGACAAGACTCTGCAGTTAGAGGTGTTCCACCATTATTTGGCCAATCAGAGTATACATCAGTGAAAACATTTGCCTGTCCCACTTGAACATTTGATGGAATGAAAAATGATAGAGTCATCTGAGAGGTTCCAGGGTTTACAGTTGACTTGATAGAAGTTGTTCCAAGGCTACTTTGGTTTGCATCAAAGAGGTTCAGTGTCAAAAGTGTAGGCATCTTCTCTCCAGATGAGATAGAAACCTTGACAAACCCATTCTGGCCCTTTGGCAAAATTGAAACAGGATTTCCCTGTTGGTTTGTAATTTGTACCGAGTCAATTGAAACCCCATGAGATTTTATCACGTTAAACTCGGTTGAGTTGGTATAGTTTTTTCCATCAACTAGTGCGGTTACAATGTCTTGGTATACACCAGTTTGATAAGTATCAGGTATTTTGAATTGTAAGGATGCAGTACCATTTTCGTCAGTTGTGATTGTTCTTGATATTATATTGTCACCAGTTGGATTTGATACACCCACTGCAATACCTTGAAGACTCTGACCTGGGAGATTCACAGATAATGTTACAACATCACCATATGCATAATACAATTGGTCAGTGTTTAGCATGATAGATGATGGAAGTACAATTATTGTAGCTACAGATGTTCCAGAGCTACTAGAGTGTTCACTGTCTCCACCATATGTTGCAGTAATTGTTACAGTATTTGTGGAATATGCTGATGGAGTGTATGATACAGTACACATGTCAGATGAAAGATAGCATGAGGATGGACTGAATGTACCTCCTGCATTACCATCAGTCCAGGTTACATCCCCAGTGACAGTAGTTTGAGAATTGGAGGCATCTGCTAATGTGGCAGTTAGCTGAACTTGAGATCCTTTGACAACTGATACTGGATTTGGTGTAACAGATGTCACAGTAGCATGCTGCAAGTTTATGGTCAAAGCAGATGTGCCGGTACTCACAGAATGCGCACTGTCTCCACCATATGAGGCAGTGATTGTTACCGAAGTTGGAGGACTAGAAGATGGAGTGTACAAGACAGAACATGTACTAGAGGTGAGGTTGCAGGATGATGGATTAAACGTGCCACCTGTATTACCGTCAGTCCAAGTTACAATGCCAGACGGAGCAGTTGGCAAGCTTGACGTATCTGTAACTGATGCAGTAAATTGTACCTGGGATCCTTGGTTTATTGCAACAGCACTTGGTGTAACAGTTGTTGTAGTACTTGGTAATAGATTCACAGATAATGTGAATGTTCCAGCGTTTGATTTGGCATTATGAAGACTGTCACCACTATACGTGGTAGATATCATTATGTTTCCGTTATAACTTGGAGGCGGAGTGTATGAAACGATACAGCTTCCAGATGATATACTACACGATGACGGATTGAATGTACCACCGACACCATTGTCACTCCAAGATATTGTACCAGTAGGAATGGTTGGTGAATTGAATGTATCCGTAATAGCAGCAGTAAGTTGTACTTGAGCGCCCGGCGATATAGTACTAGTACTTGATGTAATTTCAACTGCAACATTAGATGCAATGTTTGATGTCAAAGTAGCTGTGCCGGTACTTCCAGAATGTGTACTATCACCCCCATATCTTGAAGTGACAAGTATGCTTCCGCGGTAATTTGTATTAGGAGTATACGTTACTATACAATCACCAGATGAAAGACTACAAGATGACGGATTGAATGTACCACCGACATTACCATCAGTCCATGTTACAATACCAGATGGAGTGTTCTGAGAGCTAGTTGTATCAAATGTTCGTACCGTGAATTGTATTTGTGATCCTTGTGTCACAGTGGAAGTGCTCGGTGCAACAGCACTTGATGTGGAATCAAGTTGAACAATCTTTGTTGTAGTAGCATTGTTAGTAGGAGTTACAGGTGTGTTCAGGCTTGTGTTATTTTTGCTTGCAGTATTCAAGCTCGTATTATTTGTGATTATAGAATGTGAAGAAACTGGACTGTTAGACGTAGAATTGATCACAGTTGAAGAACTATTCGCATTAGAGGTTAGAGCATTTGGTGAAGTATTGGATAAGTTTCCAGCATCAGATATGCCAGTATCTAGAGTTTCTTGTGCAGAAGTAGACACTACAGTAGAGTTTGATTCACCAAATGCTATTGCGCTAGAATTATCTTGTGTGGGACCGATGGAAAAAGCATATTGTGGAAAAACCAATACTGTAGCAACTGAGACAAAGAGCAGAACCCTTAGATCCATTTCGTTCTATATTCCAAATTCGGCAAATAAAGAATTGTTACACATTGTTCAGGAACAATGTTACTGATGACAAGACCGTGTGCTTCGACCATAACCAAGTACAGAGATTTCATGTCCTTGAGGTGTACGGTACCACACTTGTTTAAAAGACTGACGCATCTTTTCTTCTAGTTACAACCACCAAGTAGTATGTTAATCATGATTTTTGTTAAATCATTTAAATTGCATTATAATTTTTTGAAACAATTTTGTAATTATTTCATTTTTACTTCGACATGTTGGCCATCAAGATTCATTTTTATGCTAGAATATGGATATCTGGACATGTCATACTTTGAGAGATCTTCATTAAATGTGACTATTGTCTTTGAATCATTATAGGCTTGCTGTAGTTGTCTTCCCCTTCCAAGATCTATCAAAAAATGAGGATCTGCAACAAGCAGTATTTTGTGGGTTGTTACAGGATTGAACAGTATGAACGAGTAGTCATTTGGTATGTTTTGTTTGTGAAATACATAGTGTAGAATCCATGAATATGCAGGACTTGCAAGTACTGTAGTATCATTATCATGTACATTTTGCAAAACAAACGACTCGGTCTGAAACTCGGTGCTGGTTACATTAACACTGATGACTAGCATGGTACTTGCCAGTCCAAATACGGCAATTCCCACAACTGCAACAAAAGGCAGAACTTGATTCAGGTTTTTCTTGCGGATACGCTCCAGGAGATTCACCATGAACAATGATGCAGATATGCAAAACACCGGAAGCACTGGAATCCAGTAAAAGTACTGGTTGTATCCAATCATGAACAGAAATATTACAAACGGGATAAACCAAAACAAAATAAAATAGTCCCTTCTAAGGATTGCAAAAATTGTTCCAGCAATTCCAAGAACAAACAAAACAGGATCAAGTTTGAGGAAAACTAGCGATATGTATGGCAAACCCATACTATGCCTTTGTGTCTGCCACAAAACATCTTGTAGCCACAAACTAAATTGGTTTGTTTCTACTGCTTGAAGCGGCCATATGAGAGGGATCAGAATTACTGGGAGCATCCAAAGAACAAGCATTTTTGGATTTTTTCCAGTGTTAAAAAATATCAGGCCTGCAATTAATGGAATCATTGTAAAAACGGGAATCTTTGTAAATATTGCAGTGCCAAGCAGCATACCAGAAAACAGAACTAGAATGAGTTTATTTTTAGAATTTTTTGTCTTGAGCGCAAGTAGTATAGATGACAATAGAAATGGTAGCAATATAGAATCCAAAAGTATTCTTCTCATAACCCACGTAAATGGCATAACTGCAAACAAAAGAGATGATGCTAGTGCAATTTTCTTGCCATATTTTGTATCAGCAATCAAATAGACAAGTAGTGTGTCAAGTACTGCCAATAGCCCCATGATCATTCTGGGTACAAGATAAAGTGTAGATATTGAAGATGGATCCGTGGAGGGATGTAATGAATTTGGAAATCCAACCAAGCCCAGAGATGCAGCAAGAAAGATTTGCCCAAAATATGGATGGTCATGAAAATACCGGTCTTGCAACCCAAGGCCATTCAGTACATGCATTGCCCTTTCCATGTACACGCCCTCATCGTAGAAAATATCTGGAAATCCTACAGCATTCCACAGATGTGTAAATCCAGACAGGGCAAGAATTATTCCCAGAATGTAAATTGCTTTAATGTGTGGAATTGTTTTACTCAATGCAATCTATTTCCAATGGTTTGTGTGTTCTAGAAAGACTTGTCCATATTGCTGTGCGATACCTACTTCTGTTTCCCACGATACAATTCCTTTTTTTAACATGACACTCACTTGATAAAAATAATTTTCTAGATCAGGTGGACTGATTATCAATACCTCTCCACCACTGTTACCAGTAGTAAATTTATGAGGAGTGTCCTTTGGAATAATTATTACATCACCAGCCACAGCAGATACAGATTCTTTTCCAAGTACAAACTTGTAATCACCTTTGACGACGTAAAAACACTCATTGCCCCTTGGATGCATGTGTAACGAAGGACCAACATTTGGAGGATGTACTGCATAAAGCAATGTGTAGGCGCCCTGAGTTTCAGAAGTCAGCGACTTGATTGTCATCAAGGAGCCATGAAAGTCAAATGTTCTATCCATGGTAGATTACGATTTCAGAACATGTAACGTTATAAAAAAGAGATGACATGTGTTAGGCAGATCTGAACTGGCAAATAGGTCCAGGAAAATACGTTTGGAAAATAGACTCGTCCAGATTTTAATTAAAGATTATCAAAACTAGTTTTTTTGTATCGTAACACACGTTACACCGTAGTTTGTGTCTAGTAAGGCTCATTAACGGTGAATTTCATCGATTGACTAGAACATGAGTCGCTTGAGATATTGGAAACTTACAGTAGATGATGTCAGAAAGGCAGAGTATGACCCAAAAAAAGTATTGATTTGGGAGATAAAATGTCCAAAAGACGACAAGGGCGCAGTCTTTGGCGTATTCTCATATAGAAATGGAACCCCTTGGGATTATGATCTAATCAAAGGCATTGTATTTTATCACAACATGATAGAAAAGGAGGAAGTAGACAGACTAACCAAATTCCTCAAGGACAAATTCGGTGGAGAGCCTGCAGAAAAAAGTTCAAGAATATTCCTAAAAGGCTCACGTGAGATTTTCACTCCAAAGGAGATTTCAGAACTTGCAGTCCAGTTAGGCGATAATTTTGAGGTTAGTACAGAACTCACAATAGAGCTTGAGAACTTTAGTGTTCCAGAACAAGAAAAGAGTAACTTGCCAGCAAGCAAGATACTTCCAATTCCTGGACTATAGTTACACAGCAAATAGAAAAAATACTATTAATACGGATTAACCTATTTTAATCTGCAATGGATAAACCGATGACCATTAGCCAGCACCTTGAAGACTTGCGAAAAAGAGTGTTCAGATCAGTCATTGCAATAGGTGCAATCTCATTTTTCATTTTGAGTTTTCACCTTACACCATTTGTCTACAACGGCATCAAGCTGTACTATCCAATGTTCAGTCCATTTGACAACATGGCAGCGCAAGTAACAGTATCAATGAAACATCACTTGCTGCCAACAACTGTACAGCTTATCCAGACTGCCCCAGGTCAGGCATTTTTTTCCCAGTTTTACATTGCAATACTGCTTGGAATGGTATTTGCAATGCCGGTCATAGTAAAAGAGTTTGTAGGATTTTTGGCACCAGCACTTCACAGAAAAGAGATCCGGATAATTAGAAACATAACAATTCCCGCAATTGTTCTTTTTGCAATAGGAGGTTTGTTTTCATATCTTTTTGTTACACCGTACATCCTACAATTTCTTTACAAGTATGGCCAGTCTGCAGACTTGCTTACGTTTCTTAATATCATGGATTTTATCACATTTGTGCTCCAGTTTGTTCTTGCATTTGGAGTATCATTCCAGTTACCGCTGATAATGTACGCACTTACGGCATCAGGATTAATCGAACCAAAGTTCTGGAGAAACAATATACGCTATGCAATAATTGCGATGGTCATACTTGGTGCAGCCATAACACCAGATGGAAGCGGAGTTACCATGTGGTTTGTCGCAGGCCCAATGATTGTGCTATATCTAATAGGCATGGCAATATCAGAAAAACAGGCAAAAAATATTGCAACACTTAAATCTTGATCTGCCGCATTTAAGCCACTAATGGCATACGAGAATGTAATAATTGCAGTAGTAATCATAGGGGTTTTAATTTTCGGTGCAAAAAAGATCCCTGAACTTGCAAAAACATTTGGAAAAGCAAAAGGCGAGTTTGAGAAAGGCAGAATTGAATCAGAAAAAGAGCTCAAGGAATTCAAAGACAAAGAAGATCTCAAATAACTCCCTCTGCTAAAATCAACCCTAGTTTCAAATCATTGTATGAATATACATTCCTACAGGATACAATGAAAATCAGGTTTGCTTTAGATAACGCTTTTTTACCCAAGTAAAATAGATACGGCGTGATAAAAAAATCTGAGATTGTAGACATTGTAAGTAAGTATTCAGAGCCTGTCATTGGCACACTAGGAAGTCATTCAGCCTTGGAGATAATGGACGGTGCAAAAGATGAAAATTTCAAGACAATAGTGGTTTGCCAAAGGGGAAGAGAAGTTCCATACACGAGGTTTTCAAGGCTAGCTGACGAGATCATCATGGTAAAAAAATTCCAAGACATGCTGTCACCCAAGATTCAGGCAAGACTAAGAGATTCTAGCACCATTGTTGTGCCACATAGAGCGCTCACGGCATATCTTGGATATGACGGAGTTGAAAACAAGTTCAAGGTGCCATTGTTTGGAAACAGGGCATTATTCCAGGCAGAGGAACGAGCCAACAAGAAAAATCAATACTATTTGTTGCAAAAAGCAAAGATACGATTTCCAAGACTGTTTAAGAATCCAAAAGACATTGACAGACCAGTAATAGTAAAAGTTCAGGAAAAAAAGCGCAAACTAGAGCGAGCTTTTTTCAACGTATCATCATATGCAGAATACAAGGACAAGACAGAGACAAAAATCAGACAAGGATTAATCTCAAGGGACGCACTCAAGACTGCAAGCATTGAGGAGTTTGTAATAGGTACTTATTTTAATTTCAATTATTTCCATACCCCAATATCAAAAGAAGTGGATTTTCTGGGCATAGAAAGAAGACTGCAAACAAATCTACATGATTTTGTTTCATTGCCTGCAAAGCAACAACTTGAGACAAACATTGAACTACAAAATATTGAGGTGGGCCACACTCCTGCAAGCATCAGAGAATCACTACTTGAGAAAGTCATTGACATAGGGGACAAGTTTGTCAGTGCAGTAAAAAAAGAGTATGCTCCAGGAATCATTGGTCCATTTTCTCTGCAGAGTGTCATAACTCGTGAGCTGGACATAGTAGTGTATGATGTATCGCTACGAGTCCCAGGAAATCCAATTCTTGCCACAACCAGTCCATATACAAAATACAAGTATGGGGAAACTTTTGGAGTGGGACGCAGAATTGCCATGGAGTTAAGGATAGCCCAGCAAGAAGGAAAACTAGATCAAGTACTGACCTAGGCTTCCATTTTCTCTTTTAGTAGGTTTTTTCGAACCAAGATTGGAATATTATAAAATGTTGCCAGCGCTATTGCATCAGATGCCCTATAGTTACGCATTACCAAATCATGTTTGCCAGTAAAGTAGACATTGGCACGCAAGACACTTCCACTTTCATATACCTTGATTTTTACAAGGACAAGTTCGTTGAGTTCTGCAATCTCTTCTACCATATTGTATATTGTTGGAATAGCTCCTCGCTGGCCCTCAGTAAAGTTAGTGATGTGCCTTGCAACCTCGCCTGAAAATGCACGCATGTGAAACTCCTTGCCATCGCCTGATCTTAATATCAAAAGCCCTTCAACGCCATATGGGTCCACAAAACCCACATACGTTATCTTTGTCTCAGCATAGTCAGAATCTTGAGGCTCATCAATCTTCATGATTAGAACAAATATGTGATTACCTAAGATAAACACTTTGGAGAAAATATGAGATAGAATTTAATGTCAGAGTGAAGAAGTGGCAAAGTGGAAAAACAAAAAACATTGGGACGTTCACATCTTGCACTCATACTAGTTGGGTTTTTAGCTATTACAGTATCATTTTTGGCATACGCAAAAAATAACAACTTGATAATCACTCCTTCGGCCATGCCTGCCTTGCAGAATCTTGCAGTTGCAACATATCTTGTATTGCTTGCATCTTTTGCATCAATTGGTTGGGGACTGTACAAGATGTACAAGACAAAGATCACTCATTCAGACTCGACTATTTCATCAATCATTGCAAATGCAATACACAACAAGAGATCAAAGCAGATTTTTATCATCAGCGCAATAGGATACGGAATATTTTTTGCGTTTACGTCAGGAATAATAATTTACAAACCTGATATCAATGCAACAGATTATGGATTCCCAACACCTCCTCACATAGAGCTCTCACCGTGCTGTGATCTGCCAGGCTACATGCCAATGATTTTTGCATTTTTCACAGAACATGTCGGATTGCAAATTATTCCAATAAATTTACTGTTACTGGTCACGGTATCATTTTTGGTTGGCTTGAATTTTGCAGTATCATCAACTGTATTTACGATTGCAAAAAGCGGGGGAAGACTTGGTGCGTTTGGTGCAGTTACAGGACTTTTTGTGGGATGCCCCACATGTGCAGGAACGGTTTTTACAATGCTCTTTGGTTTTGGTGCAGGCGCTACAACATTTACGCTATTTCTGACAAGCTTTGAGGCTCAGATTCAGACAATCTTTATTGCAATATCAATTCCGATTCTTCTTGTGACGCCAGTAATAATGGCAAAGAAGATAAGATCACAGAATGGAAGCTGTGCAGTAGAACCTAAGCAATAGTCTTTGCTACGCGCGGTCTTTTCCAATCCCCAATATCATAACCATCTTGTCTTAGATATTTCAGGGTGAGTTTGTACACAAGTTCATCATGTGCTGCACTCTCCAGGATAAAATCCCAGCCCACCTGGCCATCTTGGTTTATTTTTAATTCCAGTTCAGAAGACAAGGTCTTTGCAATATCCCTACATTGATCAAAAGTCTTGCCGTTCTTGTATGCCCTGGTTCTGGAATCGCATTTTTCCATGATACTAGTTATTTTAATGGACAATAAAAAGATCAGTTGTTCTTAAAACCATACCAGAATTCATATCTTAATAGAACCGTGCTTGATAATTTTTCATATTGAATAACCCCAATCCCATTGATGTAATTTTATGGACTGTGCGACGCAGTGAAGGCGATGTCGTAAATCTCTACAATTACCTTGCAGGACTGATGCAGGTTTCAACCGGAGGAAATTTTCTCAACTTTGGGTATTGGGATAAGACCACAAAAGGTCCAGTAGATGCACAGACAAACCTTTGCGATATGGTAAAAAACATGGCACACTTTGATGAGGCAGAACACATCCTAGATGTTGGAAGTGGTTTTTCAGAACCTGCATTTTTTTGGAAAAAAACCCACCCAAATGTTATCATTACATGTGTAAACATAAACTCTAGTCAACTCAAACATGCAAACACACAGGCATGCATCCATGGAATAAACTTGCTAAATTCTACTGCAGTAAAGATTCCAATATCAGACGAGTCATGTGACAGAATAATAGCATTGGAATCGGCGCAGCATTTTAGACCAATTGAGGATTTCATATCAGAGGCAAGACGAATTCTAAAAAAAGATGGATTGGCAATACTTGCAATACCTGTTCTCTCAAAACCATCAAAGATGAACATCACCAAGATAGGCATACTCAAGTTTACGTGGTCCTCAGAGCACTATGATATTGAGACAATCAAGAAAACTATCCAAAATGTAGGCCTCAAAATAACAGAAATCAAATTCATTGGATCAAACGTATACTTGCCCCTGACAGATTATTATATTCAAAATCGCCAATTTTTGAGATCGGAGATCCTAAAAAGATATCCGTCGTACGTAGAAAAAATATTATTCAGATCAATGCTAAAGATGAAACAAGCCGCGATGGATCACACAATAGAATATGCCTTGGTCAAGTGCACAAAGTAAACCTTATCAATATAACAAATCCATAACTTTTCATAGCATACCAAATTCCGTCTGGATGCTATTCTGCGTAGGTTCTCTCTACGCAGAGCCTTTTCAATTTTTACAGTTAGGTATTGTATAGTTTTTCCGTAAGAAATATTATCTCAAAATAATAATGTGGGGCATGGGACTTTTCAAGAAGAAAGAGGAACCAATAGGAACAAAGTGTAAAGAATGTGGTCTTGAACTACATGATCCAGTAAGGCTTGATAGACACATGAAAAAGGCACACAAGCATGTATCACAGAAAAACTTTGATGAGCCTGGAACCAGTAGTGGCGGAATGTGGTAAAGGTACAAGTCTTGCAACAAAAAAATGAGGTAAACTGACAAAATGGTTGCTCTAGACATCATAAGTAATTTAGCAAATTTTGTAATCCAGACAATATCAAATGCAGGATATCTTGGCATATTTGCCCTAATGGTAGCAGAGAGTGCGCTCATACCCATTCCAAGCGAGATAATCATGCCATTTTCAGGATATTTGGCGTCCACTGGAAAACTCAATCCAGTTTTAATAATACTGGCAGGCTCGATTGGAAATCTCGTAGGTTCGCTTGTGGCATACTTCATAGGAGTAAAACTTGGTCGGGAATTTATTGTAAAATATGGAAAATACATTCTCCTGAAAAAGTCTCATCTAGATTGGACCGAGTCATACTTTAAGAAATATGGTGACAGGTCCACATTTGTAAGTAGACTATTGCCTGCCATTCGAACATACATTTCATTGCCGGCAGGAGTTGCAAAGATGAACCTGAAAAAATTTGTAGCGTACACATTTGCAGGCTCTATAATATGGAGTACAATGCTAACCTATGTCGGCATTACACTGGGAGATCAGTGGACCAAGATAAGACACTATTCAGATTATGTTGATGGTGCAGTAATAGTAGGAACAATTATCATAATAATCATCATAGCCAAAAAAAGAATTGGCAAGACAGAAAACAGTTAGCGTTCTTTATACTTGCTTAGCTCTTCCAAGATTATTTGAAATATTGTTTCGCTATCAAGTAGTACACATCTGATGTCATTTTCCTTGCACGCATTTCCAATCTCCACGTCTTCTGTTACAACAATCATTCCGTTTTCATCAGCATACTTTATCACAGAATAATCACTTGCTAGCTTTTTTCCTTCGGCAATTAGTTTTTTTACGCTAAATGCGTCATATCCAAACTCCTTGAGTTTTGTATCAAACCCATCATACATCTCGTCAACTAGAACTTTCATGAGATATTCCGTTTGGAGCTCATATTATTATGTTAGGATATGAAATGGCCACATATTGTCATTAAAAATCTAGTAATCTTTTATCGCTTGAAGTAACGGGATGTTAGACGCCAGATGATTCTCAGGATAACAATCAAGCATTATTCCATTTGTTACATTATAAAACTTCCAGTCAGTGCATTGTATATCATACTCAAATTGAGAATTGTCAAACTTCCAGTCAAAGCCATTGCGTATTTTCAAGTCAGGGTAACCATGGCCACGAACAAGCGTCATTGTATTAAAATCATAATTTGTAACTATTTTGCCGTAAAGTGCATTTGGGTAAAGGTAAACCACATGTGGATGTGTTGTAATAGCATCAAATTCTCGTTGTGTCACATATTCATTGTGAAGTATAATCACTTTATCATACTGTAACAAAACACTTGGGTTTTTGTCCACATCAATATCCGTAAGGGTGTAGTATCCAAGTGATTCCAATATACTGGTAGCTTTTCCGCTTGCAGTAAATCCCAGAGGTATCTGGGTGTAAATGATTGACGTAAGACATTGTGTACCACACTGACCTCCATAATATGAATAAAATTTGTTTTCAGTATATGCAGCTGCAGTAAAGACAGGAATAATTACTACGAATTTTTTTGTTTCTCCCCGTACTGAGACTTGATCTAGTCTTTCTTGTATGACTTTTGACACAAAATTATCATCTAGTTCTATTACGCCATTTTTGATCAAATATTCAATTCCACGAATAAATTCGGCATCGGGTACACTTCCTTGGGCCCAAGAATATGCAATTTTTTTCACAGAGTCTGGCATGCCCAAACTGTCCACTGATTCTGTCAGGTCTTCCACTGGAATGATCCTGTTTTCTACAAGCCATTTCATGCCATTGATAAAATCGCTATCAGAGATCTCACCCTGAGACCACCATAGTGCATTCTGTCGTACCCACTGTGGCACAAGATTTGTTTTGGAATCAGCATGAGCATAGTTAACCGAAATAGATGATACAGATACAAGAAAAATTACAGTAACTGCAAGTTGTGCGACATGTTTCACAACAAGTTTTGGTCATGAACTAGTTTTAGACATTGTTAATCAAATCTACTATGCATGTAATGATTTGAGTCGATCATATTTTGATCATTTCATTCAACAAACTTTTCTTACAGATCACACTATAGATTATGAAAAATATTAGGTAAGTTTTTGTTCACGAATAAGTGTATATAAGTCCAAATTTTTACCCATGGCATGATCAAGTCGATTAGCATTGCAGGGTTGGAAGAAGGCGTAGCATTCAAGAAACCAACAGTAGAACTTGACGAACTTCCTGGAATGATATCTTCTGATCATCTTATTTGGGTTGAGTGTGTAGCAGATAACATCATTGAGGATTCTCCAAAAATTCTAGAAAAATTGAGCATTACCATGGATCCTTCCGTACTATTATCAGGATACGTATCAAGTTACGAAGACAGGGGTGAGACATTAGGCCTTATGATACCTTTTGTTGTACCAGGAAATAACAAAACTTTGACTGCGCCAATATTGATTTTTATGAAAAAAGATCTAATTGTAACCATCCATGACGATTACGGTGGAAAGATAACACGGTTGTATACTTATGCACCCACACTATTTAGAAAACTTCCAAAAGAGGCCAGTAGTTGGGCAGACAGACAAACAATACTGCTTGCAAGAATCATAGATGAAATTTGTGAAGCCAATTTCTCGATATTACGCCTCATAGTTGAAAGAGCAGAACAATTTGAAATCGATATCGCGGGTTCAAGACAAGTTACAAGAGACATTTCACTAGAACTGTCAAATGTACGAACATCACTTTTGACTTTTTTGAATTCAACATGGGCTACGTATGATACGGTTCACAACCTAAAGTATGGTGATGCCGAGATGGTATCTGATGACGAAGTGATTCTTGCAAAGTTTGAAGTAATTCTCGGAAGACTGGATAGACAAATCCAAATGTCAGAAAACATAATGCAGATGGTAGCTACAGGAGTCAACGTAGTACAGACTGAAGTTACAAACAAAGTCACCATTCTTATCATCTGGTGGACAGTGGCTGGAACGGCTGAGCTTGTACCAAACACCATCGCAACAGTCTTTGGATTATATCCAAACCACGAGTCAGTGTTTTGGCCCATTGTTACCACCGTAATGATGTCTGCAGGATTAGCTACCGCAGTTGCCTATTTCTATGTGAGAAAATTCTTTGGAAAATCACTAGGATTAGAGAAACTGAAAAAGTTTGGAAGAAGATCTAACAAATAGTATTTTTAGATATTTGCCCATTTACGCATCAATTTACTGTAAAAACTGTTTGTTTTCTTTTAAAAATTATCTAAAGACTGCCTAAAGCAAGAAAACTGCGATCAGCGGCACAAAGTAAAAGATTCATAAATCGAGTTTACCAATGTCGAAGAATTATAGCTTATGAAAGAATTTGGCACCCTTGAATATGTCTTGGATACATACTCAAAGAACTGGACTTGGAAACTGACAGGCCCCAGAGCAGTAAGTATGGTGGCACGTGTCATACCCCACGCATGGTATGGCAATGGCCCAGAAGAGGCCATAGTTCCAGACACTGTCCAAAATGTAGAGAAGATAAAATGGATAATGGATAGATATCCACTTGAGATAAGATCAAAATCAATATGGCATAGAAAAGTTCGCAAAGTCATCGTCCCGCAAAAAAAATGGACCCGCATAGAAAAGCTCCGCAAGGCAACCCCAGGACCACAATTCCGTGGTAATTTACTTGACTTTCAAAGAGAGGGCTTGGATTTTCTTTTAAAATCATATGGAAACGCACTGTTAGCAGACGAAATGGGTTTGGGCAAATGTCTGAAAGGTGACACACTGATCAGTACAACAAACGGAACCACTGCAATCAAAGAAATCTGGGAACAGTCAGAAATTATCGAGCAAGATAACAACGAAGAATGGGCCAAACTGAAAACTCCCATAAATATACAAACTTTTGATGGAAAGGACATAACATCCAAGCAAGTAAGCAGAATATTCAGACAAAAAATTGATGAACATATAACAAAGATAATTCTCAAGGACGGTTTAGAAATAGAATGTACCAAGCGTCACAGGTTTCTTACTCCAGAAGGATGGAAGAGGGCTGGCGAACTAAGCATCAACGACAAAGTTGCAGTACCAGCAAAGACAATTGTCCAAAAGATTGCCGAGTCTGGAGTATCGTTGCGTTCTCTTAACTTGTACACCCCATACAAATACACCCAAGGCATGAGCAAGCAACTTGCGCTTCAGGTTTCTGACAAGACAGAGGCATCACATCATGATTTAGCACGACAGTTACAAGAAATATCTTTAGAATCAATCAATTGGTGCCAAATCAAATCAGTGGAAGAAAATCTATTTCAGGGTCATGTTTACGATTTATCAGTACCTGAAACACACAACTATATCGCAAATGGAATCATAACCCACAACACAGTCCAGACCCTTGCATACATGGCAACAGAAAAGCAGACATTTCCAGTATTGATTGTAGCCCCCCTTGTAACACTGAACAACTGGCAGAGAGAGACTCAGAAATTCCTCAAAAAACGTAGCCGCAATGGAAAAATTTCAGAAAATGAATATCCTTCATCTGTTTTGATAAGAACTGGTAAGGCCCAAGAGATTGGAAAATATGATGTGTACATCATAAACTATGACTTGTTGCACAAGAGAATAGACGATCTTTCAAAACTAAATATCAAGACAATTGTTTGTGACGAAGTGCAACATCTTCGCTCAAAGACAACCAAAAAGTATACAGCGGTAAAAAAACTTGCAGCACTTGATTCTGTAAAATATAGGGTTGGCCTATCCGGAACTCCAATTTACAACAGAGGCTCTGAAATATGGCCAATTGTAGACATACTAAGACCTGGCCTCCTTGGAACCTTTGACGAGTTTTGTGAATACTTTTGCTATGTAAACGAAAAAGGAAAGGCAATTGTTCTTGAGAACAAGCGTGCAAGCTTGGGAGAAGAGTTGCGCAAGCATGTTATGCTGAGACGCAAGAAATCAGATGTCCTAAAAGAGCTAAAGGATAAAGTTCGATACAAGGAGCTTATTGATTCAGATATTAATTATTACCAAGCAGAACTTGGCAAAATTTGGGAAAGATTAGAATCAGAGCAAAAGAATGCAACAAGTGCGTTTGATAAATTCTCGTCATACAAGAGGGCAATACAAAGTGAGAGACAAGCAGCAGGTGTTGCAAAAGTTCCGCATGTCATAGAATTTGTCAAAAACATCATGGAGATAGAGGAAAGTGTCGTAGTGTTTTGTCACCACAAGGCAATCCACGAATTGCTCCACCGAAGTCTCTCAGAGTACACCCCTGCATCAATAATTGGAGGTCAGAGTGACAAGGAAAGACAGGATGGAATAGATAGATTCCAAAACGGTGAGACCAAGCTGATAATTGCAGGTCTAAGAGCTGGAAACGTTGGCATAAACTTGAGCAGGGCAAGGTATGTCATATTTGCAGAACTTGACTGGAGTCCTGCAATACACAGACAGGCAGAAGACAGACTTCACAGAATAGGACAGAAAAATACAGTCTTTGCATATTATCTAATGGGCAATGGTACACTTGATGATCACGTGGCAAACGTTCTAGTGGACAAGAGCTATGAGATTGACGCAATCATGGATGAGAAAGCAGAGACTTTTGAGAACAAGGAAAAAGCAGAGCTCATTTTAGCACAGATTCATGACAAGCTTACACACCACTTGACAAGATAAGTTTTAGATTTCTCGTACTTTATACTGGTCAAAGAAATCCTGACCCTCACCTAGTTTTTGCGTTAAAAATGATTCTAGTTTTTTTATAACTTCGGCCCTTTCCATTTTCCCTTCTATTGTATCATAATGAGTTGCATGAGACTCGCGAAATTTCTTGTAGCTCATTGCCTTCATGGTATGAAATACAATATGGTATAACAAGTAGTTTTGTGTTGTTATATAGCAAGAGAATATGTGCCTATAATCTGGAGGCTATAACTAGCGTGGTTGTAGCATGCACGTTTTGGATCTTGCGAACATTATTTTCTATTATTTCCTTCAGAGATTCGACGGTATTTGACTCTATTATAGCCAATATGTCATATGGTCCAGTAGTTAGAATACATTCCTTTACACCTGCTATTTCACGTATCTCATCAATTATCATTCCCTCAGAGCCTGACTCACAATTTATCATGACGCATGTGGTTTCAGTATTTTTGCGCAGTTGTGATGCTTGAAGCATTATGTACATTGTCACAATTTTCGCATATTACACATACTCAACAATACAGCTGATTTATCATAAAAACAGCTTATCGATCAGAGATATTACAATAGGATACATTTTTAACAAATCAGAGCGTGGAATATTTTTAACAACATGTGTATAAAATTCGGTCCCAAGAATCAAATTGAAAAATAAGACCGATTAAAAAAATGTCAAATCAAACATTAAGTGAGCTTGTAAAGACAGCTGACAAGATAACAATAGACGAGATCAAGGGCAAGAAAGTTACGCTCAAGGTAAGCTGGTTTGATCTAAAAGGAGTAAGAAAATCAAAAAAGTTTCTTCTCAATGAAAAAGACAAGATAGAGTTTTAGATCCTCACATCTTGCTTTTTATGTTACAAATCCCCAAAAACTCTCTTTTTCTATTTTTGCAGACCCTAAAATCACACCAGATGATGAAAATCAAGTATTGGTTTAACAAGAACCTGTATACATGAGGTTTGAATGTCAAAAAACATGTTTGACAGCAATGCAGTATGACTTTTGTAATATACGAGAAAAATCCAAGTTTGTATAGAAAGCTGTTTGTGCTATATTCTTTTGATTACGAATCTATTGACGATGATGAAGATGACGAATAACAGTACAAACTATACCAGCGCACCAACTAAATAGCAGAATACAAGAACCACAATAAATTGGATAATGTACCTTCAAGAGACAAGATCAAGATAGGGTCTAGCGTATCCATAGTACAAAAACAAGACCAACGAACAGGCAAATTAACAGATGGTACAGTAAAGCGAATTCTTACCTCAAGCAGTTTTCACCCTCATGGGATTAAAGTGGAATTGCATGATGGAAAAGTAGGCAGAGTACAAAAGATGGCCTAGTTTTTTATTGCTTTTTTCTTTTTGGCAAAAATAAAAGTACATTTCCAAGGACAATCAAGATGCCAACTAGTACAGTATACATCAATACCAATGGCAGTAATTTTATGTAATTAGTTTGAACATTTGAAATTAGAAAATTTCCACCCGCAGTGAGTACCCATATCAGGAAAAAACATCCGATTAATGCAGATACGTCAATAATCACAATTTTTTGAAATGGTCTCATAGAATTATCACAGATACCACATTGTTAAACAATTGCAATAACAAGATTAAGAGGTTTGAATTGCTACACAAAACATTGATGAGTAATGCTTAAGATAATTTGCCAATACTTTAATTTCAATTGCGTCAGATTAGTTTTGTTATTCTTTTTGTTCTGCCATTTTGAGCGAATGAACTTTTAAAAAATTACTTATAGGAATTTAGGTTCCAACTATGTCAAACTGTGTCAGAGATAATCTTTGTGAGAAAATTCAAAAACAACTATTCCGTCATGGAGTGAGTCATTTATTACTGCGATCTTTAATGATTCCAAAATAGTTTTAACATATTGCAGCACAAAGGTTGCCCATTTAGGACTACTTCCAGCACAAAAGACTAGCCGGTAGTTATTCCCAGATATCTTGTACGAGAATTCAAACCAGTTACAATATTTGGACAAGGTCGTAATGTAATTATGAATTACGTGGTCAATGTCATACGGAACTCCCATTATATCAAAAAGCTTTTTTACAACATTTGGTCCGCTTTTTACAATTTCATTCAGATCTGGTTCATCTATTTTTGTGATAATATTGAAAAATAGATCATATGGAACCACCATATTTGGAATTACGTTTACTGTTTCATCGTACGTGACGTTTTTGTTCAAAATATTAGTGATCATTGCATTTAACGTCAGATCTTTTTTGTCTGCACTTTGTTTGAGGACTTCAAGAAGATCACTTTGTAGTCTCAAAGTGAGCCTGTTGGTTGACACTCGCTTCAAGACTTCTATGTCACAAACAACTCCACAAAAAGACTTGCGCTAAATCAAATAATACAACAGAACTACAAATAGGATTAGCGTGCGCTAATTGCAAATGCCCATCATTCCCACCACCTCTGGAACAACCATTTTTAAAGGTGCTATGCGTCAACCTGCGTCTATCTGCGTCAAATGACATTGTTTGTACCCTAGAAAACAGAAATAAAATAACAAAATGTCCCATCTTGGAGTTTCAGCCTGTTTTTCAGTATTAAAAATTGCGTAGGAATAAGATGTACGAATCACATGTATGAAGAATACCTTTTCAAAATGCAATCAGGTTGTAAACTTGAAGATTACAACATTTTCATGCACTAGCTTGGAGTTGATCTTAATTTTTAGAGATTCTAGTATGTTTGTCACATACATCATGAGAAAATCAATCCATTTTGTACCTAGTTGTGTCTCAAAAACTAGCCGATGATTTGCGCCATTTCCAGTATTGTTAAAACTGTACCAGCCACAGTATTTTCCCATTATGATAAAATGTTTATCCATGACTTCTTTGAGCGTGTACTCTATGCCCTGGATTGCAAAAATCTTTTTTATTATATCTGGGCCTTCCTTTGCAATCTCCTCCAAATCATTAGCATCTAATTTGTCAATTATTCTTGAGAATAAAACATCAGATACAGTAACTGCAGGTAACGTGTTTATTTGCATGTCATAAGATACGTTTTTGAAAAGAATCTTTGTAATCAAAGCATTTAACGGAAGATCTCTCTTGTCTGCTTCTTTTTTTAATACATTTGAAATTGAATTAGGTATCCTTAGCGTCATACGCTGCGTTCCTGACACACTATCAAACTCTTCCATATTCCTAGTCCTACTCATCAGCAGAAGATTTTCTATTTAAATTCGTGTCATAGTACAATGAGCTACACACTCGTACAATGATTTCTAATACAAATCATATAAGTTTACGATGGAGCCAGTTGTTCAAGAATAACATTATAATAAAAATTGTCCAGTTTGAATTCCATTGTAGACGTATTTGTGGTAAAATTTACACCAAAGTTTGTGTCGTTTGTTTGTGTTTCAGGCAACTGTTCTGCCTTGTCCCCTGCCAGCTGGAGTATAGAATCATAATCACTTTGACTGATATCAGTTGTAAATGTGTGAACGCCGTGTAGAGGGGGCGGTACATATCTTCCAAAAGCCTGATCTATTGCATTTTTGAGTACGGGAATTTTATCAAGCGTGGTATTATCAAGAATTTTTGTATTGCTGTCAATGTCTGCAAGTTGTTGTAACGTATGGATTTTTTCATTTCCAGGACTTGTTTCAGCAGTTACACTTAACCTGATTAAAGCACTTGAAGTAGGTTTAGAGACCTCTAGAAATAATATAATTCCAGATACTGCAATCCCAATTGCAATCAGTGCAATTGCCATAGTCTTCATGATATATTCTAAATCACATCTTGTTAGAATTTAACTGATGCTCATCATGATAAAATAATAGATTTCAGAATATTGTAAAATTGTACAGATGTAAATGGTTAGTCCATTAGCTTATCTTTGTAATCAAGTATGGCTTTTTTAATTTCAGTGTAGCTGTCGGACAGGTTTCCAGTCTTTTCAAAGTCTGTCAATGTGTGTTCCAATTTTTGCACAAAGTCTAGTGCGTCATCGTTGTTCTTTTTTAGTTTCTTTTTTAGTCCAATGATTTGTCCTTGGTCCATGTTTTTTACATATGACAGAATCTAGTATAAACATTGTTTTCAGTGTCATTCGTGTAATAGAAATTTACAGGTATTTTTGCAGTTTATTTTATCATCTTTTATGACGGTTTGATGCATCATACTGCTTTGCCCTTGTTTCGTTATAGTTTATCTGGAGCATGACATGTCTGAGTTTTTTTCGTTTGTTCTCATCAGGAAAATGGACAAGCATAAACTCGTCAAGCTCTTCTATTCCCCGCTCGTCAAGTATTTCTAATGCAATCCTTCCCGCTTCTTTGGAATTATCCATTCCACATTTGCTGCACATTGTTCCTCGTACAATTTTTCCCCGACATCTAGAACTGATACAGTGCATCATGAAATCAAATCATCATACGATCTATAAAAACAGCCCGAACACATCATAAAGCAAGTAGGACATAAAATTAATTGAACAGACAATTCATCAAAAGCATTAATTTTGTAGGTGTACCAAACAAAGAAAATGGGCGAACAAGAATGCTTGGAATGCATGTCAAAGAACACTGGTGAGTACATGGATCCAGTTGAGAAAAGCGATGGAATGCACTATTATTTCCTGTGTGAAGATTGCAAATACGAATGGAAAATCATAAGAAAATAAGTTTGGGACATATTTACAATCAACATATCCAAACAGAAATCGCTAAATTACAAGTCCGGCGTGAAATAGCAATGAGTTTTGAAGGAATAGACATCCAGATTGAGCGATACACAAAGAAAATCAATGAAAAAAACGAACAGTTGAAAAACCCAGATTTGACCCAAGAGGCAAAAAAGAGGCTAGAGTCAGAGATCAAAAGCGCAACACTTGAGCGAAACAAGTGGAAGATGCGAAAAAACAACTTGTTTACTACAAGACACAAGAAATAAGAAAGACAGTCTTTAGTGCGATTTTATCGATTTTGTGACAGGTCTCATTCCGCTGTGAATGTCATTTTTACAATTGTCACACATGAATTTGTCAATAGTTCCTTTTCCATAATGACCACACCTGCAACTTGTACAAGAGCACAATACTCTATCAAATTCTGTCATTATACCATCAAATAATATAATCAATATTAATATCTGCTTTCTGCAGGCCTTAGGTCGTCTACTAGCACCTGGACTGACCTGAAAACAGATTTTACTGCAGTGTTTACCTCTCGCAGGTCCCTGCCAGTATTTCCAATCACATCCATCATGTTTTTGGCTGATCTGGCAAATTCCTTTGCCTCATTTATCACACCTGTCTCTTCCATCAGTTTTATGGTACTCTGCATCTTTTCAGAGGCCTCGTTGATGTTTTGTGTAATCAATCGGAAATTTTCTATGTTCTTGACCATTTCTGGGGTTTTCAGTGCCTCGATTATATCCTTGGCCACTTCGCCCATGTCCATAATTTTTCCAAGTGATTCCTGCATTCCAGGTGTTCTAATCTGACGCATTACCTCAACTGCACAAGATACCGTTTCCTTTATTTCATGAATCCTGCCGATTTTTTCTACTGCCATTTTACGGACCTCCGAGAAATAGCATGCAGAGAAATACTTTGCCCATTGCCAACAAGTGTTCTTTTCCATCCACCCATTGCATTATTTGGACTGCATAGTCTAGGCACTTTGTGATTGTTGCCGAGTCGGTCATGAGAGTTTTGCTCCCTGTGTTTTTTTGACTGTCTTTATTTTTGTCATGATGGTATAGTGTCAGAAAAATTATTTATCAATTCAATACAATTTTGCAACAAAAATGTTGGATTGTGCCTGATAGCATGCCTGAGCTTCAAGCATGGTTTTGGTATGGTTAATTAAAACGCATAAAAAATCACAAAACATGGGTGACGGAATAGGCGGACCGGTAATTGCCTGTCTATCAGGAAATACTTTTGACATGTCAGTTACGCACTTTCGCAAAGACAACAAGGAAGAATATGGCAACGTTGAAAGGATTATGATTGCCAAGGTGGACAATCCCGATGATCCTCAATATGAGGAAAAAACAATCGCAGATCTTGAGCGTGCACTCAAGGGAAAATTTGTTACATGCAATGTACAGTATCGCGACTCAAAGACTGACTGGTTGATTTGCAACGTATTTGTCCAAAATCCTCCAGAATAGATACTGGCAAAAAAACTATTCAAGCGTAGGAATAACGATAAAAAAACTCTCACAGGTCCTAGTCCTGTAATTATTTTTCATACAAGAAGTTCTATAGTAGATCTTTGCACGCAAATTCAAAAATAACTATACCATCTTGTACTGAATCATTCATGGATGTGATTTTCAGAGAGTTTAGGATGTTTTTCACGTATGCATGTACAAATGTACTCCATTTTTGATCTTTTCCAGTACAGAAAACAAATCGATAATCTCCAAATTGTTTCTTGTGTGAGAATTCAAACCACCCACAATATTTTCCCAGTATGACAAAATAGTTCTCAATTACATGCTCAAGGTCATACGGGATTCCAATGAGACTAAATAATTTCTGGACTATACGTGGCCCGCCTTTTCCAATTTCATTTATACTGTTTTGAGACATCTGATTTATCATTTCAAGAAAAAGTTCATGAGGCATGGTAACACATTGTACCACACTCACATTGTTATCATAAGACATGTTTTTGCTGAGAATTTTATTTATCAGAGCATTCATTGTTAGATCTCTTTTATGAGCTTCTTCTATCAGAGCATCATGTAAATCAGATTGAAGCCTTAGTGCAACCCTGGTAGGTATATGTTTTACAACTTGCATTTTTTACTCCTCTCTAAAATGTTATTTGAAATTTGTTTATTTTTCATTTTAATGTTCATACTCGGTTTTGATTATAAAACTTGTGTAGGATTACTTCGAATTGGTAAAAAAATTTTTGTACCGGAAAACAAAAAACAATATTTTTAATCGTTTAATGAGAAAAATTTAACAATTGAAATTTTTAATGTAGATTTTAATTCAACTGGACTAGTCAAAGAATTTCATTATGCAACCGCGAATGTTACAGTGTCACTGCAAGTTATAATTACAAAACTTCTGTGCCTTAATTTTTTATGATAAACAATTACAATCCAGCGAAAAAAAGGCTATAATTTCGAAATATCCCTTTCTATTTTTTTACCTTCTTTATCAATAAAGAAGTAGGTATCATGACCATTATTTTCAAAGTGTAATCGGAAACTCTCATCTAATTCTTCTATGGTATTTCCCCTAACTTGAAATTCACATATGATGCAAATTCCTCTCATGTCGCTAGTCATATTACTTTTTTATTTTATCATTTCTTATTATTAAACAAGATCTAGGTTTTCAGCATTGATAGCAATATGGGATTACAAACCAGTCAAAGTGTGATTATAATTTCTGAATCATAGGTGTGGGACCGGGGGACCCGGGTTACCATCTTGATTATTTCTGAGCCCACTTGTATAGAAATGTTAAGATTTGTTTTCATCTATTGTGGAAATTTCATTGTTGAAAAAGATTAGAAACTAGTTGTCATGAGCGAGATCATCCAAAAGTTTAGAGTATTTCTCAATAAGTTCATCGTTTATTTTCTTATCTTTACGGCTCACGTTTTCTCATTCTTTTCAAAATATAAAAAGACATCTGTTCCATGACTTCTGGGTTCAAGGTTAACAGTTGGTCCTTGATTTTTCTTAACATCGATCTTAATTCTGAATTCGTCTCTTCGGGATCAATATCTAAATCATATCCATTATCACGTAGAAATTTACCTGCAGCGATAATTCCAGTTCTCCTATTACCATCCATGAATGGTTGTTTCAAAGTAATTACCCCTAGGACATGAGTAGTTATTTCAAGTAAATCCTGTTCTTTATTTCCAGAATTTCCAACATTATTTATCATGGAAAGCACTTCATCCATATTTTTTTGAATTACCCCAATATGTACTGGTTCACCAGTTCTTTTCTTATGTCTTAGGAGAATCTGTTCATTAGTCTCAGTTAGGTATCGTTCATGAATTTTCATCACCATATTGTTTGAGACCACGACATGCCTCCTCAGATGATTAGATTTAAGGCTTGAATTTTATTGGGAACAGTTACGGAGTCATTAGGAGTTCAAAGTTTACAATATCTAAATTGTGAGGTTCACATTTTTTGCATCGATCTGAGATCCTTTTTCACAGTGAACAGGTTACATTCCAATTTCTTTGTAATTTCCATTTATGAAACTTCAAAAAACAAACAATAGGTATGAGACCTGTAAGACTCGCTACTATTTTTGTTTCATACGATACCATTTCCTAATTATACAGAACATATTTTTTGGTTTGACATAATTAGATGAACATCAATTCACTAATTCTCTGCAAAGGTTGGCACATATTGATGAATTATAATTTACATTGAGTGTTGACTCCGTCAGGTGTAGGATCTGTTAATGGAGGTTGTGAATTATATGATGACGCCCTGCTGCTCCCCATGCGATGGCAAATGCAACTATGCTTGCCACTAGTACGGCGCCAACCATGTGTGCTTGATCTAGTGGAAGGCATCCTACGTTGTATACGTAAGCTTGCTCTCCACATGGTGATGATTGTTGTGCAGATGCTAAGTTAGTACCTGCCATTGCAAGTATACCTAACGTCATCACGAGTCCAGCTAGTTTTGCTGTACCTAAGCTAACCATGTGACATATACGGCATCGCGATATTTACGGCTAGCGAGAACTTGTCAGTTTTTCATTAAAACAAGTCTATTTCTTTTCCAGGTTATGACTTGGTTTTGAAGTATCTTCACTAATAAGGTGGGAAACATGTGGAGGATCTTTTCCTATGTGAAATGAGATGGCGCGTTGTTCTATGGCAATATCTGCTTTTGTCATGCGTTCGTGTTGGCGTAAATGTTCAGTCCAAGACTCTGAAGTAAACATCATAACATAGCGACTGGGGTTTTCAACATCATGGAACAATTCCCAATTGATTGCTCCATCACGCAATATTAGAGAACGTACATCGTTCATTGCAGATTCAAACTCACGTGAACGTGTTGGATCAATTTGAAATTCCATCTCTACCAATACAGATCCATCCGCGTGCTCATCAATGTCAATCATTGCACGTGGCATAGCCCAATGCATTGAGGGAGTCATGTCTACATCAGTGAGTGGTTTTAGTTTGTAACGTGTTGCGGTAACAAGACCAATTACTAACCCAATGGATGCGACAAGTAATGCAGTTTGAATTCCCCAGATTTCTCCAACAATTCCCCATACGATACTACCAGTAGCCACCCCGCCCCAATACATCATCTGATGAACCGAAACTACTCGTGTTCTTACCCATGAAGATACAGAATTATACGCAATAAAATTCAAGCTAGATGTTACAATAATCAAGGCAATTCCAACTGCAAATATTCCAATAAACAAGGTAATGATGCCATGCTGCAATGATATGACCACCATTGCAATTGCATACAGGATTGTCGCACTTGTTACACGCTTTTCTATTGACAATTGTTTTATCTTGGGTACAATCAGTAGACCACTGATCAATCCACCTATGCCAAATGCGCCCACTAGAATTCCAAAAAGAATTGAATTTGAACCTGATTCGTTACGGGCCAAAAGAGGCAAAAGCGATATCACGGCACTGCCGCAAATTGTAAATGCAAAGTCTCGAACAAAGAGTGCGCGTACATGCAATGAATAACGCATGTACTGCAACCCCGTACGAATAGCAACAACTACTTGTTCAGGAGGAAGAAGTTTACGTTCGGATGGTTTATGCCACCTGTGAAGAAAAACTATAATGCCAACAAAGGAAAGTGCGTTTACCATAAAGACTGCCCATGGTCCTACTGCTGCAACTATCAAACCACCAAGAAGAGGGCCAACTGCAAATCCTATGTAAATTGCTACACTAAACAAAGTCAATGCGACAAGAGCTGTTTTCTTTGATACAAGCTCAGTTTGGATTAC
Source organism: Nitrosotalea sp. (assembly GCA_025451075.1). Classification (GTDB taxonomy): domain Archaea; phylum Thermoproteota; class Nitrososphaeria; order Nitrososphaerales; family Nitrosopumilaceae; genus Nitrosotalea. The sequence goes on from JANWLA010000041.1 coordinate 116,788, forward strand.
AATATTTACAGGTAAGCTCATTGCATTACCCAAGCCAAGCAATAAAGTGAACACAACAAGAATTGAAGATGTTGTAAAACCGCCAAAGGTGAGAACGCTTAAGATCAAAGCTACTGCAAGGGAGAAATATTGTGTAGCAAGGAAGAGTTTGCGCCTGTCAACAATATCTGCAAAAGCCCCTGCCGGAAGTGCAAGTAAGAATATAGACAAGCTTGTCATCACCTGTAAAAGCGCTACAACAAAGGGAGATGTGGCTAGCGATGTCATCAGCCAGCCAGAACCAACACTTTGCATGGAGGCGCCTATGTCTGATGCAAACATTGTAATCCATAGAAATCGATATAGTGTATTTTTTAGAGGGTGGCCATCTGACTCAGAATTTGTGCTACTGTTCATGCAATATCACACACAGACAATATTTCATCAATCAAATGTATAAATTAGTTCATTCCAAGTTTTTATTTCCAAGTCATACTTTGGACTCTAGTACATTCCAGCAATTTTTGCACAAGTATCCTTTGAGGTTCCATTCTTTTTTTGCATGACGTGGCATAAATCCAAGTTTGACATTACACAGGATGCAGTTTTTTTTCAGTTCATTGTCTGAGTTTTGCCACTCGTTAAAACAAGGCTCGCAAAGCCACCCTTTTAGGTCCCACTCTTTTTTTGGCTTCCACAGGTTCAATCCACCGGGCTCATCTCCGCATGCAATACATACGTCATTGCTCTTTTTTTTGGCAATTGGTTTTTTCATAAAATCCACGTAGCATTTTGCACACAGTTGACCTTTGATATTCCACTCTTTCTTTGGTTTACTGGTACGCGGTGTGCGCTTTTCGCATACAGAACAAAATTCCTCTTTTTTTCCGCCAAACAAGCCCATCACATCCACACGGATGTCATATTAGAAAAGGATTTGACCACAGTGCGTCTAATCGGTCAAAGGATTGCCATACTAACATCATCCCGTTAGAGTCCTGATGGTCTATTGTACAGCATACAAAGATATGATAAATTGTTTGCGGGCATAGTATGATCTTTGTTCCAGGTAGAAATTGCTAAATTTACCAGCATAATAAAAGGAATTGTAAATTGAAAATAAATTCATTGTTTCTAGTATCAGTAATTACGTTTGGTCTTTCGGCATCATCGTTTCTTGTGATGCGTGCTTACCAGTCCCATATTGCAGGATGGTGTGCAGCAGGCTTTGGTTTTATTGCAATCATAACCATGATCTTTCCAGGACTGCAAAAACTACGTAGTGGTAAGATTACAAAACCCAAAGCCTAGGTATCTTCTTTTTTTGGGGCAGGCTTTCTGCGGAAATATACCGTGAATCCACCTCCAACTACAACCAGAATAATGAGTATAATCCAGAACTGGGTAGGATCTACATAATTCCACATCACAGGATCATTGCCAGGATCAACCTGGGCTTGAACATGGTGTATTGTTAATGAAAACAATACCAAGACAGCAATCAATCCAGTGTAACGGTTCATTAAAAGTATCATTTGGAATTGGCTATAAAGAATTATGGATTATTATCCTATTTTGTTTTCTTGGGACAAATGATAATCATACCTAATGCATGTGCAAATCCAAGAGTTGAACGGTTACAAAATCTAGGCAAAGACAAAAGAGTGTCACAAAGATTTAGGACGGGTAGATAATGGGTATGTGTAAACATGTCAAAGATTAAAAATGTTGAAATCTTTCTAGTCAGAAACGCAACAAGAAAGATTGGAAAGTTTGATCGTAAATCAATCATAGTGCTGATTCTATTGCTATCTCCATATGCTGTAGGTGTCTTGACTCGTCAGTCAGCCTCTATCAGCGACCAAATTCCAAAAAGATTTCCCGCCTGTGACAGCTTTATTCATGGGCTATGCATTCCAACAATGTACATCCCCGTACCTTTAGGAGTTGGATTTTTAGTTATCAACTTGACTTCGTTTCTTTTGAGTGCATCATTGTTTATCACAGGTTTCTTTATAGTCAAAAAGAGATCAAATCGATAATCTAGCTAGACATTGTTTCATACATTGAAAATATTTTAACAAATCCAGTATGTGAAAAATATAGATTGCCCTAATACAAAGATTCTACAGATTTCAAGACATCCCATACGGGACTTACATGACCAAATTCATCAAAAGCAATTTGGCGTGCCTCTCGTATCTTTTTCTTGTTATCAGGATCATCTCTTAGCAAAACTACTAGATCTTCTAATCTATTTGCAAGTTTTGTTTGGTCTTCGCGGTCTACATTTTGGACAGATTTTACCTCATCACCTGTTAGAATTGTCAAGGGACTTTTTGATTTAGACAGTGTTTTTATTATTTCATCAATTTTTAGTATAGTTTTATCTTTGTCCAATAGATTTCATGGTAAAAAATCCATTATTTAAAGTGAGTTCTAATTTTCAAGGTAATTTCGGTAGTGTGCATTTTGGAGTAGCCTTCAATGTAGATGTCGTATACTTGCGGTGTTTGGCATTTGAAGTGGTGTAGTTGTACTTGTCTTTACGGGTTGAGGTTCACGTGCTTGATGTGCTACAACTCCTGCAAAGCTGCTTCCACCATTTTGTACATAAGTTACCTATACCTTGTAGTTAGAATTCTGTGGCGATTGGTTATCAGATTTAGTTGGTACTAATGGGGACATTTTGACACATTATTATCTGGTACAAGTTAACCATTAGGACATTTCATTGTAGATGGTACAGTAAATGTAGTCTTTGCAGTATACTTTCAAATCTCAGAAAATTCTTTAATCGTTATAACTTTACAAATTTTCCTGAATTATTATCACATCTTGTTTTCTTTATTCCCCAAGATGAGATTTCAAAACCATCCATGGCATTTAACATGCATCACCTTTAGATTTGTAAGGTTGTAGTTTGATGCATTTCCATCAACGTGATGAATGTTATACTCATCGTCATCGGTAATTGGTCGTTTACAGCGATAACACATGAAATTCTGACCTCGTGCAACTTGGATTTTGGTAGGACGCCTGAGCCTTTTTCGTGTCTTATTATTTCCAGAAAAGTTTGACAACTATACAGTTATGACATTTTTACAATATAGGTCTAGTTATTGTTTAAATGTCATTTTCAAATGATTGCCTATTACTCCAAATCAAATCCTAGGCAATTTCCAGCAAATTCTTTTATTGTGATAACTTTGCAAATTTTCCACTGTAATTCTGAATGATCGATAAATTTCTGCCTACAAATAGGACATTTAGTTTTCTCAAGCATTGATGTTTTTAGGCACAGGATGTTAAAAATCATTTTTGTGATCATTTAGAAAATCAGATGGTAATAGGGTAAATCTCAACACAAACAGGAAACGAATGTGTTATAGTATAGCATCAATGGATACATGCGTGAAGTCAGACAGTAATTTAGCACCATGGAACAAGAAACATTTTGCCATCGTTACACTTGTTACTGTTGCATCGGTTGTTAGCATATTTGTTGCAAATAGTGTAATCTTCAAGAATCATTCTTCTGCCATCTTTTGGATAATACCATTTTTGATATGGATGGTCTTTAACTCAAAGAAAGGAACATTTGGAAAAAAATACTATGGTCCTATACCATGGTCAGCTGCAGTAGTGATTAGTGCAATAGCTATAATATTTGCTAGCAGTACGAGATGACAGTTTTCTAGATACATTCAATGTTAAATTACAAACAAAATAATTAGATCCTAATTACATTCTGATCTTAATTTCTTGGGTTCCAGAGTTTTATTATGCATGGTATGATTTAACTAGGAACTAGACATAGCAGAAATCATGGAGAAGAAAGCATCTGGAATAGAAAGGTTTCTTGCCCCTTCGATAAATAAGATAGAGGAAGAAGTAAAGTCAATTCATTCTGAGATTAATACAGTAAAGACAAAAATAGATGAGACTGACAATAGGTTGACAAAGTTAGAAGAAGCGCACAAACGTTTTACAATCAAGATGGACAGGACTGATGATGGAATGACAACTGAATCCAAAGTCTTGTTTGACAGTGTAAATGAGATGGGAAAGCAGAATAGTGATGAGATTGACGTTCTAAAACGCGCCATTGATGTTGCACAAAGAAGACTAGTTACCTTAGAGGCCAAAATGAAAGAGCTTGGCCAGTGACTTGATATCATAAAGGTTAAGATTAATCAAGACTATATCGTAGTATGGATAGTAAGGAAAAAGAATTCAAGTGTAAGGAATGTGGTATGATATTCAATGATCGTGCACATTTTGATAGACATGTCCAAGTACACAAAACAAAACATAGTGGATTTGTACAAAAATGGTATTGGGAAAACTGATCATATTTGAAAAACATAAAATGACTCTTATATGACAACATTAGGTAGAATAATTTAGTGCAAATACCGTTTGGGCTTTTAATTTTAGTTGGGTGCCTCTTAATTGGAATCTACGTGATGGCAGACTATCTCTTACCAGACGTGATTTGTAAAGTCATTCCTCGTGGTAATGTTAAATCTTATCTGGGGCAATACAATTCAAATGTGCTCAGCGACATTTGTGCTGGAATAACTAGATAACTTTTCAAAAATACATTGCAAGAATAGACATACCAAGCAAAATAATATTTTACAAAAGAGTTGGAGTGCATATACTTTTTTGTCGACAGCGAGTAAAAATAAAATCCCCCGATTTCATGCCTGAATAGTTAGCGATTCACAGCATACTGAACAGTATGATAAATAAAACAAAAAATAAAAGCAGATTACGTTAGGACGATGAGCAAATCATTGACTGTAGACTTGTGCAATCATAGTGACGGGAAACAAGTATGGTATTGGTCTTGGCTATTTTTTTGCAGATAAATTATAGTTAAACGGCTGGTTTACCTTCTTTTAACGCGGTTTTCTTTTTTCTAAATCGGTTCCCCCATTTTGCATATACTACGACAAGGATAACGCCTGCAATAGGAAGTCCAATAAATGCCAGTTGATCCCAAGAGCTAAAGATGGGATTTGTTGCAGGTTGAATTACAGATATTGTTGGCTGGATTCCAGAGGGGTTATCATATACAATAGTAGAATATTGTGTGGAATAGTCCTTGCCTCCAATCTTTTCAAATTCAAATTGTACAGGTCCTGCTTGCTTGAATACAAAATACTTGTAGTCTCCTCCCTGTTGAGTGGCTCCATCTATACTAAAAATCTCATTTCCGTTTTGTAATATTACAAAATGATATGCAGTTGGAGGCATTGTAAGCGAGGTATTAGGATCGTAAAACTGGAAAATAAAAGTAGTCTTTTCACCTGTAAGAATAACACCAGGCGACCATGTAAGGTCTGATTCAACCTCTTTACCAGGCGTAGTCTGCACTAACGGAAAGTTGACTAATTTAGCTCCAAGTGCATCAGTGGGATAATCTGGAATCTTTTGGCTAACTATTGCGTCTCCCACGGTTTTAGATGTTACAGAGGATTGACTAGCTGTAGATGGTGTGTTACTGGATTGAGAAAAGACTGGTTGCGAAGCAATTAGAATAATTGTCAGTACAAAGATGCCCAATATGGCCCCCATTGTTGACTTCATTGTTAGTTTGTTGGGGTCAATTGTATTAAACAACGCTCACATTTTTGTCTGCTTTACATACAAATTTGTTAGTATCATCTTGATGCGTAAAAAATCTGTTAGGACGTGCAGTGTGATGATTCAAAAATAAAAAAGAATGTTTGGTGTATTATGATCGTATGTCGCCAGAATTTCCACCATCGGCAAAATTGTAGTTACACCAGTGATTGACAGATGTACTTGATTGGAATTCTGAATCCAGTGTGTATGACCATCCCCAATGTGGTTCAGCAAAATTATTGAACCCACTAAAGTAGGCGGTTGTCCAATCAAATGTTGGGACAGCACCTGTTTGACCATTTCCATATGTCTTAAGGAGAATATCGCTCATGGTCCCACCAAAGTTGAATATTCCAATATTCCCACTTGTTGGTTGGCTACCAGGTGCAAATGTTCCTGTAAATGTTCCCACATATCCTCCCTCTATACCACCAAATGCTGATTCTACCTGGAGGCTAGTTGCATTTGGGCTTGGACCACTAGTTGGTGCCGCAAATATGCCATCATATGTTTTTAATGCATAAAATGAGCCATCTGCTAATTTCCACACCTTTAGATGTTCATTGAAATGGTCAAGAGCCCAATATCCACCAATGCCAGAATCTTCATCATTTTTTACAATAAATGTTATGTCCAAAATTTTTGTAGTGCCTTTTAGAGACGGTTGTTTCAAAAAGCCTTGACTTGGACATATGTTTTTCTTGTCAAAATCATGATGATGGTCACTTTTAATTGGTCTTGATTTCTCGTCTTTATCAGATAATGCATTTGCGGTGTAACCTGTTCCTGATAGTCCGGTTGATGTCATTAAAGACAATATCAGAATACTTGCTAATGCTGTGATGTATAGTATTTTAGTCATTACAGTTTATTTTTAGTACATCTATTAAGTCTCGTGTACATTTGTGTCTGGTTTGCATACAAGTTTGTTAATATTATGGATAGACCGAAATAAAAAAATAAAATTTTTTGCCTTGATTGAGAATCCATAACCTTTGATGAATTTTACGCTGTAATGATTTTGTTTTCCCCTGAGAGTCAATCCAATCCCATTTGACTTCTTCTACTTTTGTAGGTGTGACAATTAGGACATAGCATCTGACAATTATGTGGACTATCATCAGATCTATCCCCATTTTTATGATCTGCATCCCATGTTTTTGAAAATTCACCACACATTGCACATTTTACACCTTGTCGCATCAAAGTTTGATGTTGTACATCTTTGGAAAAACTTCTTCTTGGCAAAGGCACTCTAACGTATTCTCCAGTAGTTTGAGATGTAGTCCTACCTTTTGGAATTACTTTTACCAATACAAAAACCACAATTAGAATTACAATTCCTACCCAGATGTATGGGCTATTTGGAGTGGAATTGCTGGGCGATGAATTGTTTTGAACATTGGAGGAAGGAGAACTGCTAGAATGCGAAGTCGTTGGAGGTATAACATTTGTCTTAGGAGCTGGCACGGCATTAATTTGTGGAGGAGAATTATTAGGAGAATATGGCTGAGAAGTTGCGGGAGGAGATCCTGACTGTTCAAAATTACGATAATTATTCAGTATTTTTTCACTTTCTTGGGTTAATGCAAAAGTTTGTGGAAGAATTATCCCTATGAGTAAGATCGATATCGAAAACATGATGGAAGTTTTCAACAAATAAAGAAAATACTTGCATCACTTAAATAATTTCCAACAAATCATACTGACATCATAATTCTAGTCATAACGGATTTTTCAAACGTGAAAAGGGGGGATTGTCTTTTTATTCGCTGTCGACGTACTCGTCTGGAGTTGGTACTTCTGGTGCCAATCCCTTTCTCTTTCGGATATCACCAATTACTTTGGTCAAAATAGAGTTTGGAACTGGAGTCCATGCCTTGAAGTGAGTGTTCCACATGGCACGACCTGCAGTCTGTCCACGCATTATCTCGGACAAGTCAAATGTTTCAGATGCTGGAAGCTCACCTGATATGATATGTATGACACCTTTTTGTTCCATGTTTAGCACCTTGCCCCTCTTGCCAGATATTACACCTGCTACGTTACCAATCATTTCCTGCGGTACACGAACTTCGATTCCAAGCATTGGCTCGAGCAATACAGGATTAGACAAAAGCATGACACCGGTACAGGCTCTTCTTGAAGCAGGTCCCAACTGGGACAAGCCTCTGTGAGCTGGATCCTCGTGTGGAACGAAATGATGGAATGTAAACTTGCATCCCCTTACCTGTTCTCTTGCAAGTGGACCCTCCTTTACAGAATCTTCAAAGCCAGATAGTATAGAATCAGTAGATTCCCCTACAAACTGGACACCTTTGGTTCCATCTACTACGACATTACCTCTAATATCAAATCTCATAACACGTTTTGCCTCATCGCCATCCCAACCCGCAGCCTTGAGTATAGTAGCAACTTCTTTTTTGTCCTTGTATTCGTTTAGTGTTCCGTTTCGTATCATCTCAGCAATCTTTTCATCCAATGGTTCTACCTTCATGAAGATCTTGTTGTGTCGGTTTGGTGATTTTGACATGATAGGTCCTGCAGAACTGCGAATTGTCTCTCTATAGTTGATCAATGGTTGTGATGTAATAATTTCTACTTTGGCATCTGCAATCAGTGCAGTTGCAATTTCAAGGTGTAGCACACCCATGCCAGCAATTACAGTCTCACCTGATTCTTCATTGATTTTTACAACCAGGTTAGGATCTTCTATTGTAATACGGTTTAACGCTTCAACTAGTTTTGGCAAGTCCTTTGGATGTTTTGGTTCTACTGCAATTTGTACAACAGGTTCTGATACATAATGAATTCCTTCAAATGCCTGGATACCTGCAATGGATGACAAAGTCTGACCTGCTCTTGCGTGTTCCAGTCCAAGCAAAGCTGGAATGTTTCCTGCTGCGAGCTCTCCGACCATTTCTCTTTGGTTGCCCATGAAAAAGTTGACAGATTGTACCCTGCCTTCTCGTTTTGTATCAATCAAATGTATTCTATCACCGTCTTTTATTTTTCCAGAGAACAGACGCCCTATTGCAACAGGACCTGCCGCTGGGTCTACTGTCATGTTCACAATCATCATTACAGTGGGACCGTTGTCATCGCAGTTTAGAAGTGCTTTACCAATATCAGATTCCAAATCTCCCTTCCAGATCTTCGGAATCCTATATTTTTGTGCAACATCAGGAGATGGATGATGTTTTACAACCATTCCAAGTACTGCATCATACAATGGAGCTTTTTCTGCCAATTTTTTGACATCGCCACCCTCAGAATATGCTTCGTAAATATCCTTAAACGAAATTCCTTTTTTCTTCATTACATCTGCGTTAAATCCCCACTTGTCCTTTGCAGAACCAAATGAGACACTTCCGTCCTGGATGCTTACCTTCCATTTTTCCTTGTACTCAGGTTCTGCGTAAATGTCAATTAATCTATTAAAGTTGGTAATAATTTCAAGCAACCATTCTTGCATCTTCTCTGGTGGCAATCGTAATTCCTTGATAAGACGATCAATTTTATTAATATACAAAACAGGCTTTACTCTTTCTTCTAATGCCTGGCGAGTTACAGTCTCTGTTTGTGTCATGATACCTTCAACAGAATCTGATACGACTACTGCACCGTCAATTGCTCTAAGACTTCGAGTTACTCTACCAGTAAAGTCAATGTGTCCTGGAGTATCTATCATGTTGATTACATATTCCTGTCCGTTTTGTTCATAAAGTAAAGTAACGTTTGCCTGGACGATTGTCATCTGTCTGTCTTGTTCAAGTTTCATGGAATCAAGTGCAAGGGCTTGGCCTGCAACAGATGGACTGATAATTCCACTTGAAGCTAAAAGGCTGTCACTCATGGTTGTCTTGCCGTGGTCTACGTGAGCAATGACTCCAAAGTTACGAATGTTCTTTTTGTTACCAATAATGCTCAAAATTTGATCTGTCGCCTTGAATTTCATGGTTTAGCTAAATCCTTTTCTAGCCGCTATTAAACGTTTAGAAGAATTATAAAAAAAATCAATGGATCATGGAAGATCTAGATCCTTAGATTTTTCCACCAAGATCATGTTTTGATTTTATCACACCAAGATGACAAGATTTTCAGACATTAAAAAAATAGCAATGGTGTAGATCTCATTTTATGATAGTTGAAAATTTCAAGTAACATTTGGAAACTTGATTTTTATTATAGGGCACGAAAACCAACTCTTGTGGATATTACAATAGGGCACACACCTGATGCTGATGATGCTTTTATGTTCTATGGGATGTTGAGTGGTAAAGTCACCTCTCCTCACTTTAACGTAAAACATGTTGTAGAGGATATTGAGACTTTGAACAAACTTTCCTTGAAGCACGAGCTTGATGTTACAGCAGTATCGGCCCATGCATGTGCATATCTTGACAAGTATACCATACTGCGAAGTGGCGGAAGCTTTGGCAAGGGTTATGGCCCAATCGTAGTTGCAAAACAAGACCTAGATATAGAAAAATTACGAAAATCCAAGATTGCAATTCCAGGAAAACTTACTTCGGCATTTCTTCTTTTAGAGTTGATGATTGGCAAGTTTGATTATACAGAAATGAAATTCAGCGACATCCCAGATGCAGTTGCAAGCGGCGAAGTAGATGCTGGCCTTGTAATACATGAGGGGCAGATTACATATGATCAAAAAAATCTAGTAAAGCTACTTGATGTCGGTTCGTGGTGGAGAGACAGCACAGGAGGCTTGCCTGTTCCGCTTGGGGTCAATGTCATGAGCAATCATTTTGGAGTTGAAACAATCAAAAAATTTGATGAATTCTTTAGAGAGTCAATCGTATACGGGATGGCAAGGCCTGCTGAAGCACTAGACTATGCAATGCAGTATGGTAGGGGGCAGTCAAAGGAAACAATTGATAGATTTGTTCGAATGTATGTCAACGACGTAACAATAGAGATGGGAATACTCGGAGAGCAAGCAATCAGAAACTTGTTCAAGTTTGGAATAGAAAAGGGTCTTGTTCCAGAATTTGAGCTTCGCATAGCTTAAGTGGTTCTGTCAACTTGATGGTTCATGCTTGAACCTCAACTAACTTGCTTCCATCTACTCGAAGGATTAGTGGCTGTAAGTATTCCACGTTCCCATTCATCGCTTCAACTAAAAGCCCTCCAGGATGGCAAAACCTACTCCACCCCTTGTAAGCAATATTCATGGATGCAATTACATCTCTATCCATTGATCTCTTACAATTAATGCACAACAATTTTCGTCGGTGAAACCTGTCCTCTTGGAGTCTCCCTCCGCATATTGGACAGAGTTGGCTTGTGCGTTTAGGATCTACAAATCTAACAGGAATTCCTTCCCATTCTGCCTTGTATGTAATCTGTCTTTGCAGTTCGTAGAACGACCATGAGTTTAATTTCCTTCTATACCTATTCCCTTGACCATTTCCCTTTCTGTAGAGTTTGCGGATTCCTTTTAGATCTTCTAATACAATCATCGATTTAGATTCTTTAGCTCTTTGTACGATATCTTTTGAGATCTTATGCAGATGTTGCTGTATCCTTCTTGCACGCCTGTTTCCCAGCCTTTGCTGGAAATGCCTCTTTACTCTTACGTCAAATCTCTTGAAAGATGACATCACATGAGATGTGTTTTCCTTTATCGAGAGTATCTTGTTGGTCTTGTACATAATTGATTCATTTGAAGTTGATATTGTAATATTTCTCAGGTTCCTATCAATTCCAATCACATTTTCAGGAATGATTTGTTCTACTTCCTTTCTCACTGAAATTGAGACAGAGTTTGGTGTTATTGTAAATGATCGTGGTTCTGCATTTTCCAGTTGTGATATGGCGCGCTCATGTAGTTTGACCAAAAACTTGTCATCATTTGAGATCGGAAATGACAAAAGCATACCAGATATCTTGAAACCATAGCAAGAAACTAGATATGGTTTTGCTATGTATGGAGATTTTTGGGTTCGTCCCTTCTTCATATCTCTTTTTCTTTGAGCTAATCTTCCCATTGCCTGCGACATGGCCGTAAGCTTGTATTTGGATTGTATATCAAACTGGGACAAATCCTTGTAATGTAGCGATGAGAATTTTTTTAGAGTTGATATGTTCTCTTGTAATCCTATTTTTATGCAAAAATTTACCATTTCTTTGAATGTCTCCATCAATGATGAGATACAATCAGGAAATACGTAGTCTTGCTTTATTGATTTGACTGCCATTTGGATATTGACTTTTTTAATATTTAAGATGTAGGTATTATCAAGATTTTTCATGAACCATAAGTTGACAGAGATTTATTTACCGCACTTTAGAAATTAGATCTCAATGGACAAACGCGTCTTTGCACTTGGCATTGCAATGCTAGTTGTAGGTTTCTCAGTTTATGGGTATCTAAATGAGAATGTGCCAACTGGAAAGGCAGACATGACAGATGACGAGATAAACGCATTGCACGAGGCAGAGGTTGTCAATACGGGATTGAGCAACATTGCAGGAATGATGGGAGGATTGGGGTTTTTCATTTTACTCATAAGCATCGGTCTGAAGCGTAGAAAGAAAGGCGGCGAAGGAAAATCAATTACGCAAAAGCCGGCTGAAATTTAGAACTATATCACATTTTAACGATCAAATAAAGTTATAGAACATTCTTCCAAATTATTTTATAATAACTTCCTCATTATCATTTATCACTATGAAAGATACTCCAGTCATAGAATTTGACAAATTATGCAACAACATACTAGACATTAACAACAACATCCAGTCTGTATCTGTCATCAACAAGCACGGAAGAGCAATAGAGAGGAAAACTGGCGAGGTTGAACCCCAAGTAACTGGACAAAAAATTGAGATGTTTTTCATGCAATGTGTACTGACAATATCAATGGGAAGAGACTTTGATGTTGAGTTTGGCGAAATTGGCTATGTCCACGTAGACAGGAAAAACCTGTCAATGTTTTCATTTCCACTATTTGACCACATTGTTCTTGTCACAAGCAAAGCAGCAATTAGTCCCATAACACTTGCTAAAAAAATATCAATAGTCATAAAAAAATACAAAAATCAAGAACACCCAGACATCCATACTCTTGAAAATGATGATCAGATAACTCACAAAAGAGAATTAATTCAACTATCATCTGCCTAAACATACCATCAGGAAAATTGAAAATCCTAGAATTTTTTTAAAACTTTGAAGAACGTGTCCCTTTGAGCAGGTTCACGTCCAATTTCTTTTATCATGTTTGCAAGCTCGATTGTCGAAGAGTTTGTTCCCTTGCCTGCTGCCTTGTAGATTTCCTCAGAAAATGCAGTACCTACCAAGTCGTTTCCACCATATGTGAGAGCAACCTGGGCAAGCTTTTTTCCTAGTGCAACCCAGTATACCGAAATGTTGTCAAGACTATTTGCAAGCATCAGTCGGGATATGGCAGTAACTCTGAGATCATACGTAGATGCGCTCTCAGATGTAACCAGTCCCGTTTTTTCAAGCTCTGTATTATCAAGACTAAACTTTAACGGTATCAACGTAAGAAATCCCTTGGTCCTCTTTTGGACTTCGCGTATCTTTACCAAGTGATCAATGATATGCTCAGGCTTTTCAATGTGTCCAAATAACATTGTAACATTGCTTTTGATTCCAAGGTTATGCGCCTGCTCTATAGTATCAAGCCACTCTTGTCCAGAGCACTTGCCACGAACTATTTTATTTCTAACATCAGGATGAAAGAGTTCAGCACCCCCACCAGGCATTGTATCAAGGCCAGCTGTCTTCAATCTAATCAGAACCTCCTTTACAGAATTTTTTGTTAGTCGTGCAATGAAAAAGACTTCGGCTGCAGTGAGCGCCTTGATGTGCATTTCAGGATGACTTTTTTTTATAGCCTTGAACATGTCTTCATAATATTCCAGTGGAAGCTCAGGATGAAAGCCGCCAACAATGTGTACTTCGGTTGCACCCAAGTTCTTGGCCATTGCAACACGGCCCTCAATGTCTTTTGCAGATAATGTATACGCATCAGATTCAGTTCCCTTTCTGTAAAAGGCACACATTTGGCAGCTTGCGGCGCAAACATTTGTGTAATTCAGGTAGTATGAAGCTGCAAAGGTAACTTGCTGCCCAACGCTTTTTTGCCTAATCAAGTCCGCTGCAGCACCTAACATGTAGAGGTTATCGTAAGACATTAGCTCCAATCCGTCATCATAGGTAAGCTCCTCGCCTGCAATTGCTTTCTCAAGTGCTTTTGAGTCCTTGACTAGTTTTTCCAGCATGATACCACTTGGATTTGATATCAATATAAAATTAACACGCGTATAGTTAGATTATTGTATGTCAGCAAAGACCATTATTTTCATGAAGTTACACCACATTGGCATTGTAGTAAACAGCATACAGCAGTCTTTGGGTGAGCTCAAAAACTATCTCAACTTTGAGACAATTAGTACCATAATGCCAGTTGGTAGTCAAAAAGTCAACATCTGTCTCTTAAAAATAGGTGAACCATCCCTAGAATTGATAGAGCCGGCTTCACAAGATTCGGCAATAAGCGAGTTTGCCAAGTCAGGTGGGGGAATACATCACTTGTGTTTTGAGGTAAAAGATATAGAATCAGAACTGGAATCATTTGCAAAAAAAGGCGCAATCATTTTGGTAAATCCTGTAAAAGGTTTTGACGAGCGTCGCATTGCTTTTGTGGATCTAAATACAAAGAACACAAAATGCGGCCTTGTGGAACTCTTGGAGATAAAAAATAATCAATTAATATCAAAATGATATTTGAAAGCTAGTAACAGACTAGTCCATAATGTTTACAAATGCGTATTGAAATCAGACACAAATGTAAACGTGGCATAAATAATTTGACTCCAAGTTATTAATATGCCAATTGACGTGGAATTTCCAAAAAACCATAATGTGATAGGAAAACACAAGCATGCTGACAAGGAACATTTCCATTTTGTATGGGGACCAGGAAAGGATGATGTCGAGTCTTCAACTGATGAAAATGTCCAAAATGCATACAAGAAACGAGGTGAAGAATATGTTCCGCTTGGCATACATGGAACTTTTGTTGCAGTCGACTGGGACTCTTGTATATCTGATGGCGGATGCATTGAGATATGTCCCGTTCAAGTTTACCAATGGTATAGAACAGAAAATGATGTTCCCGCAATACAAATGGTAAATGCCGTCAGTGCCGGAATCGGAGAATCTCACCAAAAGGAGGGACGTAAAGACTACACTGACAAGTCAGACCCAATTCGAGAACAAGATTGCATCTGGTGCATGGCATGTGTTGCTGTCTGCCCTACCCAAGCTATCAAGATAGAGCAATCAAATCAAAAAATCCATGAAGAGATGATAGAAAAACATGCAAAATGAGAATAAAATAATGGAAATTTACGATCGAAATCCAATCAGACTTAATTTTCACAATATAGTGTGGATGACATGACTGAAGTCATCATAGAAAATGAATTTGATTTCCTTTATGATAAATCAATATTAGAAGAGGTAGAGTTCATCGGATTGATTAACAAACAGGGCAAGATGGAAAACATTATCTTCAAAAATGAAATAAATTTAACAAAGGAAAGAAAAGAGATGTTTTCTATGGCACACAGATTGCAAAACTCCATGCAGAATGATTTTGATTATGAATTTGGTCTAGTACGTTATACCATAATAGACAGAGAAAATGCAAGATTTGTTTCAATGCCCACACATTTAGGGATTTTATTGGCAAAATTGAAGAAAACAGTAGATCCATTTGTATTTATAAATAAAATCACTCGTATGATGAATTCTTCCAAAGTATTGTTCAAAGTAGTAGAGTGTGCATATTTGTCAGATAAGGAATTGACATAAGTGGATAAAGACAAACTGTGTAAACAAGTCTTAGAGCTAGATTCAAGAATAAGATTTGCAGGTTTGGTTGATGAAAATGGTAAGCTAGTTGCAGGAGGAATGAAACCAGGATTCAAATCTCTTTCAGATTCAACAGATAATGAAATGATATACATCGAACTATCAATGGGGGCAAAAATGAGAAAGGACTTAGACACAGCATTGGGTTCTGTAAAATTTGTAATGTTATATAGAGACATGTTGATAATAATGATTTTTCCAATGAATCAAGACATATTCTTAATCTCAGTTGAAAAGGAAGTTGATTTTTTCAAACTTCCATTCAAGATTTTAGAATTAATGAAATAATGGTACAAAAAGATAACTGTTATCAACACAAGCTAACGATTTTTCAATGATCATGTCATGATTTTTTGTTAAACGCTCTTCACAGAAATTTTGGGTTTTCAGAGCGACTATCGATAAGAGGACCATTACTTGAATCTAAAACTATGAAGAATTCTTTTGTGATTCAACATTGTTTTGTTTGGTCCTATCATCTTTTGAGGTTAGATGTGCTGCGGTCTTTTTGGTGGCTTCCAAGTATGCAATGGTAGTTCCAAGATTGCCAAATCCCATTGAATTGAGCGATTCTGTTGGAACCATGACTATGGTACTTCCTTGAACCTTAATTGATTCATACAGCATGTTGGATTGCCTTAGTGCATATGCCACAGGATTATCTGCATATACTTTTGCCGCTTCTGAAAACTTTTGTGCGACCAGAACTTCAGACTCTCCATATATCACCCTAGCACTCTTTTCACGCTCAGCCTGGGCTTGCATAGACATTGCAGATTCCAACTCTTTTGGTATTATCACCTGACGAATTTCTACACCAGTTACTTCCATTCCCCAGTTGCTTGCTTCGCTTGAAATTGTAGTTTTAATGCGTTCGTTGATCTCTTCTCTTTTTGAAAGTACTTCTTGGAACATTGCAGAACCGATATTATTTCGTAGTGTTGTTTGTGAGACCTGTCGTATCATTTGATTAAAATTCTCTACATTTAGTATTGCATCTTTGGCTCTCTGCTCTATTATTTTGTAACGAAGTATGGCATCAATAGTTACTGGAACATTATCTTTTGTTAGCATTCTTTCGGCTTTGAATTCGCTGACTTTTTCTCTTATGTCAACTACAAGAACATTATCTGCAAAAGGTAGTCTCACCTGTACTCCTGCTCCCACTTGCCTATTGTATTTCCCAAGACGAAGTATTACCGCTCTTTCATACTGCTTTATGATCATCAGAAATGAAGAAATTATAATGGACAGGCCCAATGCAAGCGAACCGTAAGTTACCAACGGATTATTAATTGTAAGTCCAGCACCAATGCCCATGAAGAGAATCAATACTCCTGAAATAACATGAGAACCAGAACCTTTTTGCCTAACCAGTCGATCTCCAAAATTGTCTACAAATGCCTCTTGGCTCATGTTATAATTCCTCTGCACGTATTACCGTAGTCATTAGATGCCCTTCTTTAGATATCATTACAATTTGTTATCGACTGAGATATTAAGCGGCGCTTACATTTGTGTTCTATTCATAGACAAATTTGTCAGTTTTATTTTAAACCTGTGAAATTTCACATGTCAGAATTTAGGGAAATGCTATGCAGATAACCTCAGAATCCAAAACTCCAAGGATATCATCATAGAAATAAAAAAAGAGCACATCGATTTTTTAAATGAAAGGACTTGTATCATTAGTTTTTGTGAATATCACGTTCCTATAATACAGAAACACTGTTTTTAAAAACCAATGTTCAATCTTAAACTAGATCTAAATGAAATTGCAATTATTGAAACTATTGATATGACCAGAGCAATGGATGCAAAGGGGCCAAACTCTGGTACAAATGTAGTGCTCTTTGAGAATGCAATTGTATGATTCCCACTCTGACCCTCTTGCCATACCATGTATACTGCATTGTTCAATACAGCCATGTCATTTTCATATGACTCGCTTTTAGAATGGCTCAGGTTTGTTGCATTCTCAAATGTTGCACCTCCGTCTGTGCTTTTTGTAATCAAAATGTCAAACTTGCCAGGTGTGCTGTCCACCCAGCTCACATAGATATTTCCATCAGATGCAATTTTTGGCCATCCAGATGGACCAAAATTATTGCTCAAGTTTATTGGCGCATCAAAAGTATTTCCATTGTCACTGCTTTTTGCAAAAAATACATCATAGTTTATGCCAGACATGGTCTGTGTCCATGTGACATAGAGGTTGTTTTGCCAGACTGCAAATTGTGGATATCCCGAGTCGCCTTTAAGATTGCTAATGTCAACAGGCTTTGCAAACGTGTTTCCACCATCAACACTTTTTGTAAACAAGATATCATAATTTCCAGATGTGTTGTCCATCCATACAGCATATACGTTATTTCCAGAAACTGCAACTTCAGGTGTTCCAGATTGTCCAGTGGTCGTGCTTATGTCAATTGGAACATGAAATGATGCACCTGCATCAGAACTTTTGCACAGAAACACCTCATAGTCACCTTTGCTGTTATCCTCCCAAACTAGATAGACCTGATCTCCATATGCAGATAGTTTTGGAATTCCAGAGTTTCCAATGTTATGGGTAACATGCAATGGTGCCCCAAATGAGTTTGCTTGGTCATCACTTTTTGCAAATATGATATTAGTTGAATTGTCTGAAGACTTTTCAATCCATGAGGAATACGTGTGGTTACCAGATGATGCTATTTGTGGAAAAGCAGAAAGTTGTGAAGGGTCGCTTATTTGAACTGGTTTTTCAAAACTAGTACCCCCGTCAGTACTTTTTGTCATCAATATGGTAGACGTACCAGAAAGCGACGACTGCCATACCACATAGATGTGATTTGCCTGTTCTACAAATTGAGGATTACTCGATTGGCCTGTTGTGGACATAGACAGATTAATCGGACTTCCAAATGTATTTCCGCCATCCACACTTTTTGAAAAAAATACATTAGACTTGCCTTGGCTTACCTGAGTCCACATTACAAAAACTCCATCACCTGACACCAATATGTGTGGCAACTCAGCATCAGCAGAAACTTGACTAATGTTTACAGCATTTGTAAATCCCGGTGGTTCAACCTGGGCAAAACTAGATCCAACTCCAGCAAATATCGATAAACCAAATATCAGAACAATTAGAATTTTCATGTATTTATCACAAATTGCCAATATAATATAGTATCACAGCAAGTAAAATTAGTTTAATACTTATTCTGATATTGATTAGATCTGTTTCTTGCGATATGAAATAATGCCAAAAGCAATAGCCGCACCTACAACGGTAACAATTCCAATGTAAAACAAATACGAGAAGGAGAACTGTCCAATGGGTGGTTTTTCATAATAATCCTGAAAAAGCATAAAACTACCCAAGACCAACGCTCCAATCAAAATAACGGTCGAGATTTTCATTTCATAGTATTCCGGTACAGTATGTTTTAACTATTCCTAAAAAAATTATTGTGAATGCTTAACCTTACATTATTTCAAGTCAGCCTTGTCAACAATGAGATTTAGTTCCACCTGTCCTTTTGTGTTGACAGCATTTGTAAGATGAGTTACAAGTGTCACTGGATGTTTTGTACCATCAATTACCAATGTGGTTTTAATTATAATTGGCTTGAAATCAGTGCTTGGTCCAAGCATGAGTTTTGGAATCTCCCCAGTAATGGACAAGTCCTGCGTGATTGCCTTCATTTTATAGGCCATTACATCCGTAAAGTACACGCCGCCTCGAGTTGTTGGCTTGCGTACTGGAATGGTAGACTTTACAACAGAGACACTTTGTACAGGATATGATTTCTCTTCAATATACATGACATATGGTACATTTTGCGCCTCGGACAATTTTATCATCACGTCTTCATTTTCCATCATTTACAATTATTTTAAAAAATCAACCACTAAAAATCTTCTGCTTGCCAAGTTGCCATACGATACTTTTACAACCTCTATTTCCATAAAGTATCTATGAAAAATTATGATATCGAGGCAACATGGCATTATCACAACGGAACAAAACATCCAAACGGAATGTTGCTCAACAGATTTCATGTGTTTCACCCTTCCCACAGGCCAACCCCCTACAAGATTTATAAAAATGCACCACAGGTAAGCCTCCCACTAGACAAAAATCCAGTAGGCACTTTTACACTTGATGCAATTTCTACCATATACAATACAAGCAACAGTACAATTCTAGACCTTGGAACAATTTCCAAGGTTCTTTATTTTTCATCAGGCATAACAAAAAAAATAAAATTCCCAGAGCCTCTTGGAGAAGTAGACTTTCGTGCAGCTTCTTGCACAGGTGCACTATACCATATTGAAATTTATCTTGTCTGCTCAAATATTTCAGGACTTGATGCAGGAGTGTACCACTTTGATCCAAAACACATGAGACTTGATACAATACGGCTGGGAGACTTTAGAGGATATGTTACAAGTTCAACTGCAGACGAGCCATTTGTAAGACAGGCTTCTGCCATACTGATTTTCACAGATGTCTTTGCAAGAAATTCCATAAAATACCAATCACGCGAATACAGACATGCATTTTGGGACTGTGGAACAATCATATCAAATACACTTGCCATCACATCGGCACACAAGATTTCTTCCAAAATAATAACAGGTTTTATAGATTTACAGATTGGCAAGATTCTAGGATTAGACATCAGAGAGGAGGCACCCATTGTAATTTTACCACTAGGAACAACAAACCACGATGCACCAGCCTGTCCTTCATTGCAAGAGGCCATCCCAGAGGCAATTGCCTCAGACTATGAGATAGAGTATCCAGAGATTAACACCATGCATGATGCATCTTGTCTTTTAACTGAAACAGATGTGGAGTCATGGAGACATGAAATCACAAGAGAGCAAAAAGACTCTACCAATATCATTCCACTTGGAAAAAATGTCATTCCAAAGGAACCATTAGAGCAGACAATAATCAAGCGAGGATCCACAAG
The DNA here is from genome assembly GCA_025451075.1 of Nitrosotalea sp. Lineage (GTDB taxonomy): Archaea > Thermoproteota > Nitrososphaeria > Nitrososphaerales > Nitrosopumilaceae > Nitrosotalea. The sequence continues at coordinate 137,305 of JANWLA010000041.1, forward strand.
AAAGTTTTCACTGGAATCAATAACTTTAGACGAACTGTCAACCATACTCAGCCAATCTACAAAAGGGATAAGCGCAGATTTTGCCAACTCAGAGTCTCTGTCAGACATTTACATAATTGCAAATGCAGTTGACGGATTAGAGTCTGGTTCATATTATTACGTAAAAGAAAAAAATTCCCTAGAGCAGTTACGTAAAGGTAATTTTAGAAATGCGTCTGGTAATTTAGGACTAGATCAGGACTTGCCATATGATGCAAGTGTTGCAATTTTTATGTTAATAGACCTTGATAAAATGTTAAAACAGTTTGGAAATCGAGGCTACAGAGTAGCCCAGCTTGACTCTGCAATAATTGGAGGCAAGATGTATCTTGCATCATATGCCCTAGGCCTTGGCGCAACTGGGCTTACATTTTATGACGACATTGTAACAAACTTTTTTTCCCCACATGCAGAAAACAAGGAAGCCATGTTTTTGATTGCAATAGGAAAAAAAGAAAAACCTACCTAGCGTCATACTTCATTTTAAAAAATAACCAATTCTTCTCTTCTGGCTCAAAGTGCACAAGACAGTATTTTCCGCGCAACCTAGTTCCATGTATGTTTACAACAATTTTTTTCTCATTGTTTTCTACGATATCAAAAGTTCCCTTGTCCCAAGTTTTGACCTGACCTGCACCATAATTGCCATCCGGAATTGTACCCTCAAACATTGCATATTCTATTGGGTGGTCATCAACTGATATTGCAAGACGCCTCTCACCAATTTTTTGAGGCGGCTCCTTTGGCAAGGCCCAACTCTTCAGCGAATTGTTCATCTCAAATCTCAGGTCCCAGTGTAATTTGGATGCATGATGTTCCTGTATGACATAGACAGGCCTCTCTAGTTGCGAATTGTCATAGTTTTTGATTACGTCTTTGCAAAATGATTCAGATGGTTCATCTTCCACGGTAGAGTATAGTGATTGTTGTATTAGAAGAATTCTGAATGCTTATATTTTTACATTCTAGTTCAAGATGAGTATGCATTCCAAGACAAGGTACATCATACTTGCCTTGCTTGTCCTGATACCATCATTTGTAAATTTAGCAGTCCCAATATACAACAGAGACTCGCCAGAATTATTTGGCCTACCATTTTTCTATTGGTTCCAGACGTTTTGGCTGCTAGCGTGTACCGGATTTTATCTTGCATATTCTAAACTAGCGGAGAAAAAGGCATGATAAGTTCTGACATAATCATCGTATTTGTTTCATTGTTCATCGTATTCATAGGATTAGGATTTTATGGCAAGTATTGGAGAAGAGGTGATCTAAACCATGTCCACGAGTGGTCTTTGGCCGGAAGAAAGCTTGGAACAGCTCTAGTTTTTTTCCTCATCGGTGCAGACCTGTATACCGCATATAGTTTTGTGGCAATTCCGTCAGGAGTGTTTGCAAAAGGATCTCTGTACTTTTTTGCAATCCCGTATGTCATGTTGACTTTTGCAGTTGCACTTGTTGCAATGCCCAGACTCTGGACACTTGCAAAGGAGAAAGGATACATCACTGCCTCAGATTTTGTAAAGGACCGATTCAACAGCAGAACACTTGCAATCATGATTGCAATCACAGGAATTGTTGCAGAGTTGCCATACATTGCTCTTCAGATAGTTGGCATGCAGGCAGTTCTTACCGTAATGCTTGCAGGATATGCAAATTCGCAAATGGTTCAAGAGATTTCGCTTCTTGTTGCTTTTGTGATTCTAGCTGCTTTTACCTACACAAGTGGCTTGCGCGGTGCAACATTGACTGCAATCTTCAAAGATATTCTTGTGTGGATAACCGTAATTGCCGTAATAATCATAGTACCAATCAGCATAGGAGGATTTGGAAATGCGTTCAAGGCGGCAAGCAGCAGCTATGTCACACTGCCAGAGAATCTAGTTCCAGCATATGCAACACTCATTCTAGGAAGTGCACTTGCGCTCTACCTCTACCCTCATGCAATAAGCGGTGTTTTGAGCGCTCAAAGTGCCCAAAAGCTTCGAAGTAGTACTGCACTGTTGCCCCTCTACGGAATTGGTCTTGCAATACTTGCACTGATGGGAATACTGGTCTATGCAGTTCCAGGCGCGATGCATTTCTTGTCAGGATTTCCTGAAAGTTCACGTGGAATACTCGTAGTGCCTTCGTTGATCCTGTATTCATTGCCAAGTTGGTTCTCAGGTGTTGCCCTGCTTGGAGTTTTCGTTGGGGGTCTAGTACCTGCAGCAATCATGGCAATGGCCCAGGCAAACCTTTTGACTAGAAATATCATCAAGGAAATAAAACCAAATCTTTCAGATAAATCAGAGATTAGAATAACAAAGGCCTCATCAACCGTATTCAAATTCATAGCTTTAGGCTTTGTGTTTTCAGTTCCTGCAACTTATGCAATATCTTTACAGCTGCTCGGAGGAATATTGATTGCACAAATTTTGCCTGCGGTATTTTGTGGATTGTATGTGAAATCATTAAGAAAGACGCCGCTGATAATAGGTCTTTTAGCTGGAATAATTTCCGGAATACTAATGGTAGAGTTTACAAACAGTTTTGGTCAATTGACATCATCTCTGTTAAAAACAACTTTTGGCCCAATATACATTGCAGTCATTGCACTTGGAATCAACCTTGCAATATCATTTGGTGGAAGCTTGATACAGAAAAAAATGTATGCCAAAAAAGAAACAGAACAATAAACTAGTTATAAAAATTTAGAAAATGGTTTTACGATTACTCGTATTCCATCAGTTTCTTTTCTTCTAATAATGTGTGAAGATTGTGGACTGCACGATAAACTTCGGCTTCTTTCTTTGTTCCTGTGCATACTAGTTTTCCAGAGGCAAAGATGAGAACCACGGAACGTGGGTCAAGCATTCTATGTATCAGACCTGGAAATTGTTCAGGTTCATACATACTTCTTGGAAGACTACGTGCAGCTTTTTCCAAGTGAACCTTACCGCCAAGGCTAACAGAAGCTACGATATTTTGAATTGTAATTTCTGGATTCTTTTTTATCTTTATCTTGCCTTTTCGGAGCCTTTGAACTACTGTATTTACAGCGTTTACTGCTGCTTCTTCGGATTTTGAGCCAGTACAAACCATCTTACCTGAGCTGAAGATCAGTGTTGCAGTTTTTGGTGATTTTAATCTAAAAACCAGACCTGGAAACTGTTCAGGGTGATATTCAACGTCCGGGAATTCTTTTGTAATTGCTACAAGATCAATTTTTTGGTCTACTGAAGCAGAGGCAACCACATTTACGATGTCGACAATCGGTTTTGTTTGCGGCATTTAAATAGGTTATAAATCGGTACCATATATAA
>JANWLA010000042.1 GCA_025451075.1 Nitrosotalea sp.
ATATTTACCATGAACGGTACATTAGGAAAAGATTGTTTTGCTGCAAGCACTTGAGGCAGCTCAGTCAAGCTGTATAACGGATAGTAGATTCCGGTTGCATTTCCTCCTAGTCTTGTGGAGAGGTCTGAAGTACCGGACGCAAAGTTTGGCATTGTAGAGATCATGCTGAAAAATAAAATTGCTGCAACCAGCCCGACAAATGTTCTAGAGGATTTTACTTTCAATTCAATCTAGAACAATCTTCTATAGCATAAAAGAGGTTCGCAGAATAAACATGAATTGAGATTACATTTTTTTTAAAAAAATAATAAAAAAATTAAATGAATGTTACATACAACATTATATTAATATGAACAGATGATTATTTTTTGAAAAAGAAAGTTCCGGTACAGCATATAAATAATTTTAACAATCAGATATATCTTGCAAAGAAGATGCTTGGCGCATTCTTGAAGACTTTCTTAACATAAAGTGTAGAACAGATGGCTAATAGTGCAGCTGATGCAAGATACGATAAAGTAATATACTCAAGGCCAAATCTTCCCAAAATAATTCCGCCAACGCTAACTACAATTGCAGATGCAATAGTCATAATTGCAAGAGGCTTTACCCTATTGAGCAACATTGCAAACATGCTGTTTGCGCTAAAAATTGATAAAAAAATATTGCCTACTGACGCAATGTGCAGTATTGACATGCTATCTTGCGATGCGCCATGATACGCAGGTAGTAAAGGTATGACAAAATTAACCACTAGGGCTGCAATCACCGAAGCCAAGATGGTTACTGTGACCACTTTACGGTAGATTTTCTGTATAAATTGGTATATTTTGTCTATCTCCGGTACCTTGTAGATTACACTCATGTTGTTTAGCTGCTTGAATATAGGCACGGTCATGACATATTGTATCACGGATGCAGGTATTAGTACAGACAATGCCAGATCTGCACCCATGTGATATACAGAATTAAATCCCATTGGAAGAGCTAGTCCATTTATTTTGAGGGCATTATATGACCAAGAGATTACCCTATCAGAGAACATTACAACAAAATAAAATACTCCAAACAAAAGATTAGGTAAACTCTCCCACACTTGAACAGTGAATTTTGATTTTAGCGTCTTGTCTGTCAGAGCGCGTGGTTTGTAAAAATGCGGAGCATCCAAAGATATTGTCTTTGATGTTGGCTTGAGTGACATGGTTTTGACATTATGGTATACTGCAAAGACTGTCAGTATAGCAAATGCAGAGCCCAATGCCACAAAATATCTAAAAGTTGTGTCAGGGATTAACGCAGATGCCATAAAAAAAACAGAGATTATAGTTGCAAAGGCTGCAGAGTAGGCAAGAATCAGGTGAACCAGTTTCTTTAGCGCAAAGATAACCATGTAGCTTATTCTGTGTAGTGATATAGTTACAGTTGCAATAGAAGATATTGTAACCAATTCAAATGGAATGTGTGAAAAAATAGAGTAAGCATACAGACTGCCAACAGCACATGCCAATATTATAGAAGATAGCAGATACTGTTTTTTTATCAGACGTTTCATCTCGCCAATATTGGTTTGTTCATGATAAAAAGTGAAAAGTTTTGCAAAAATTTGCACCAATCCCTCGCTTACCACCAATCCAAGAAAGACTCCCACTACTAGTGCAGTTGATATTTGCTGTGGCAGCCCCCATGCCATCCACAATGAGACACCAGTAAGAAATAAAAGCACTAGCGAGCCAAGCCATGGAAATAGCAATCCAATGCTTTCTGCAATTCTGTGGCTAAGACCATCAATTGGTATCGTAAAGGTTCTGATATAGTCCTCTTTGCTCTTGCCGCGGTCTTCATATGCATCTACAAAATCATAAATATATTTTGCAAGATCAAATAAATCATCAAATCCATATTTCATCACTTGTTCTTTGTTATATCCCAGAACATCAAGTAAGACTACAACATCTGCAATGTTGTTGACATTTGATTCTATTTCTATTATTGATCGTGCTACCTTTTGTGCAAAGAGTCGGGCTTCACTTGTAAGTTCCCTTTGTACATCATGTCCTGGAACCATCATGTCAAGTAATTCCTTGCAGCAACTTGTTTTTTGTTCGAAGATATTCTACAACATCAACTAGTCCCTTATCTACAGAAACTTTGGGCAGATATCCAATGCTTGCAATTTTTTCAATTGATGCAAGGCCATGTTTAATATCACCTTCTCTTTGCGGGCCAAACTTGTGCGCAATGTCTGTAGTCTTTGTGATTGATTTGAGCACATCAAGCAATTCAAGAATTGTGATAGAGTTTCCAGTTGCCACATTAAATATTCCCCCCACTGCATTTTGAGATTCCATGGCCAAAAGATTTGCCTGGACTATGTCGTGAACATTGACAAAATCTCTTGTCTGCAGGCCGTCCCCATGTACAGTTGGTACCTCCCGTCGCAGTAGCTGGTTTGTAAAGACCGTTATGACACCGCTATAATCGTTCATTATTTGCCGTGCTCCGTACACGTTAAAGTATCTCAGAGCTACGGTTTCAAGACCATATGATGCGCGATACGCATCAAGATAGTTTTCTACAGATAATTTGGATGCACCGTAGGGAGAGATGGGCCTGCAACGCATTTCTTCTGATGCCCTCTTGTCTTTTATCGTACCATATACTGCAGCAGTTGATGCAAACACAAATCTCTTGATCTCTTTTTTTACGCAAAAATTCATTATCTCAAGGGTGGTGTTTACATTTACGTCATGCACCAGCATCGGATTGTGGACTGATTTTAGCACACTTGCTATTGCTGCTTCATGAAAAACTACATCTATGTCAGTAACGTCAGATAATAAATTTCCAATTTTTCTTGCATCATCAACAATCACGTGCAATAATTTATTTTGCTTGTGGTCTTGCAAGTTTGCAAGCGACCCTGTGCTAAGATCATCAATGACATATGTTTCAATTCCTCTGCTGAGCAGCTTGTCTACAATGTGGCTTCCAATAAATCCCGCACCGCCAGTTACTACCACTTTGGAAATTTTTTTCATTGTGCAATTACCTCCAGCTGTTTTTTTCCATCATACAAATTTATCAGGTCGGCATATTCTTGTCTGAATTTTTGCACACATTGTTCCAGTGTAAACTCGCTGTTTATTTTTACCAACGAGTCTTTTTCAAATTTTTCTCGCAGCTCTTTGTCTTGAAGCAAGCGCACTATACCTTTTGCAAGTTCGCGAGGCCTTCTGCTTCGCACCAACAAACCGCAATCCCCCAAAGCTTCCCGTACACCTCCAACATCAGATGCAACAACTGCTTTTCCACATGCCATTGCCTCAATTACGGTAAATGGAAAGCCCTCCATTATACTGCTGATTGCCACAATGTCTCCTGCACTGTATGCTTTTTCTGGCTCTTTTGTGCCTCCCATGAATTTTACATTGTCTTCAAGCCCAAGTTCCTTTACCGCATTGTCACATCGTACAGAATATTCAAGGTCAATTCCTGCCCCATAAATTAGGCACAAAATGTCCGGAATCTCCTCTTTTGCATACTTGATGGCCTGCGTCATACACACGATATCCTTGAACGGATCTATTCTTGCAACTGTAACTACAGTAGGCCTAGTATCTGTGCGCTCCACCTTTACTGGTCGAAACTTTGTCGTGTCAACTCCGTTGTACACCACTTTAATCTTGGATGGGTCTGCACCGAGTTTTTCTTCCCATACCTTGTTAAAGTTGCACACCGTAGTTAGGGTATCAGAAATAGAGTATACAGTACGTATTATATTATGAGAAAATATTTTCCAAAATATCTTTGAGGATTCATCAAACAGATAGCGGTTATAGTATAACAATAATTCCCGATATGCAACTCCATGTTCTGTAATCAGAACAGGGCAGTTGCTTTCTTTTCTGGCATAAATTGCAATCAATGAAGGAAGCCATGCCAATGAGCAGTGGATTATATCCACTTTAGGAACTTGAATTGAGAGAAGTGCAATATGCCTCTGGACCAGTTGAAATGCAATTAGCGCTTCCTTCATTGTCAAGTGCCTGTAAAGACGCTGTTCGCTGAGCTGTTCCATGAATATGTCCCAGCACAAATGATGCTCAAGGCATTTCTTGGAATCATATTTTAGTAAAAACTCGTGAAGTTTTATTACCAAGTCTTCAAGCAGTTTTGTATCGCACCTGTCAGATATTACGGTACGAAGAAATTCTTTGTAGAGAACCAAGAAATTATCTTTTATTACAGATTCAGTTGTTCGAAGAATTTTTAGAATCATTGAACCCTTTTCTTTAGAAAATTCATCATATCTGTGTGAGCCAAATATTGGCACATCTATGACTTGGGTAACATTTTGTGGAACAGTATACACCGAATTACAATTTGGGTTTGACAGCGCATTTACTACAACAAACTCATAATCCTGCATACTGTCAATTAGAGCCCTAGTCCAGGTGTACACTCCTCCTGAAGTGATGTTGGGATAACCGTCCCAGTTAATTAGTAAGACTTTTTTCAAATTTTTTCTCCTTGTGTTTTGATTCAGGGTTGTTCCCATCTGAATTGTTTTTAGCATAGATATCTTGGATAGTCTTGAGGATGTTTTCCATGGCGTTGTCTATTTGGGCGGAGATCTGCCTGTTGGTCTGGGCAAGGTCATTTTTAGCCACACTTGTTGCCATTTTTCCCTGTCTCATCAGATTCATGGCCTCCTCTTCTCCAAGGAATGGATTGATTCTCCGGGCAAGTGAGACATATTTGTTATAGACAACTTGTGTTTTCTCGCTGTCGCATGCAAGATGATAGTACTCGTAGCATTCTTTGTACGACCACAGCGCCTCTCTTACCGATTCGCCAATTATAGAATCCCCATGGGTTTCGTAAAGCATTGCAGTTTGCAAATAAAGATGACGCGAGCCTGCAAGATTTCCAGTAACGGATAAACAGTTTGCTGCACAAGAACAGCAAAGAGCTGCTCTTACTAGCAGATCTTTTTGTAGTGATTCTGCCGCGTCTTTTAGATAAAGAAAGAATGCCTCAAAAAAATTTCCTTCCTCTTCCATCTTGACTGCGTTGAGCCACAAGTTAGTTTCACTTGTAATTCGGTGCATCCATGTTTCTATTTTCAATCCATATGAACTCATTATCCATGTTTTTTAAAAACAATGTAACTTCATACAAGCAAAGTTTCTCAGTATAAAGTTCTAGTAAAATATTATAAAAAAATTCATAAAGCAAGAACATTGTGTAACAAAATATTTTTCAAGATACATCAAGAGATTATTTTTGTGCAAAACTGCATATCACAGAAGACCTGTAGTGATATACTAGGGCATTATTGGTACAGTGCTATTTGAAGATCCTAGATTGCCAGTTGCATTGCTATTAGTTGCGTTGATATCATAATTTGTGCCATTTGGTGTTGGAATTATTGGTAAAGTGTAATTTGCCTGTATTTCTTGCCAGGCTTTTTCTGCAGCGGCACGAAAAGCAGCCTCATTTGCAGATGCATTATGAATTAAAGAAAGTGATAGCAATCCAATTACTACAATGCTAAAGATCATACTCTTTTTCATTTTACTTTAACTTGTTTTCTTTTTTTATTAACTTGAACTAGAAATCTACTAGAACATTGTTAGCATACTTGGATAGAACCCAGAGAAGCACCACTGATACATGCCAAGACATTCCTAGAATTTATCTATCACAGCACGCAGCCCGTGAAATTCCTCGGTGGTCAGGACTGCTTGTTTTATCTCATCTAGTGAGTATCGGTGTGTTATAATTTGTGACAGGTCTATTATCCCATCAGATGCAAGCGTTGCGGCCTTTTGCAGCATTTTAGGTGTTGAGCTAAAGCTTCCCATTATCGAGACTTGGTTATAATGCAGCCAGTTAGGGTCAGGCGCAAAACCATGACTGCTTGAAAAGCCGCTAAACAGATTAATTTTAGAATTTTTGCCTGCCACCATTGTTGCAAGATGTAGTGCATCAGGATTACTGGTGGCAACGATTACAATGTCAGCGCCATAACCATCTGTAAATGCCATGACGTCGTCAGATGTTGTTTCCCCAAATATAAAAGCCTCATCGGCGCCTATTGATTTTGCCTTTTGTATCCGGGATTCAATTTTTCCCACAACCGCAGTTTTTGCACGGTACAGTCTCTTGGCTAGCTGCAGATGAGTCAATCCGATTGCCCCGTCACCTATTATCAGAATTGAACTTTCAGGCTCTATCTCTCCTAGCTGGGAAAATCCATTTAGGCAGCATGCCAACGGTTCCAAAAGAGCAACCTCCTCGTTTTTTAAATTATCAGGAACCCTGACCAGTCCGCCAATTTTTATTATCTCTTTTGGAATCTTGAGATATCCTGCAAATCCACCATCAACTGTTGACCCAATCTCTCGTAAATTATTGCACAAGTTGTATTGATGCTTGCTGCAAAACTTGCAGCCAAGACAAGGTATGATAGGAGATACTGCAACCCTTGTTCCAGATCTTAAAACTCCACCTGGCGTATTGATATCTTGAAGCACTTCGGCGCATATCTCATGGCCCAGTATAAGCGGGGCCTTGACCTTTTTGTGGCCATTGCGATAAACGCGCGCATCATAACCGCAGACAGCACAAGCATTTACCTTTACTATAGATTCACTTTTGTCTTGTGAGAATTTTCGCTCTTCTACTACAAGATTGTTTGGACCATAAAACATTGCAGCATTTGCCTTTAGGTTTGAGAGTTTGCTTGCATATGCAGAAAAAGTCATCTTGTTCTACTATCATCTGCACAGATTATCTACTATATGTATTTAGTATGACTTTTAGCTAATATTATTCCAGATTCTTGAAATACTCTACTAGCCCATGTTTATCCACTTGACATTTTTCAATCTTGTTTGCGCCGTCATCCAATGTTACGACAGATATAAAACAGACAAAAATGACTTGTCCTAGCAAAGAGGATTAGATTGGCAAGATTTTTTGATCCACACATACACATGTACTCTAGAACAACTGACGATTACGTAGCAATGGCAAAGGCTGGAATCGAGGTCATTGTTCAACCATCTTTCTGGCTTGGCAGTCCAAGAACTTCGGTTGGCACTTTTGAGGATTATTGGGAACACATGATAACATTTGAAACAAAGAGGGCAAAAGATTTTGGAATAGAGCACTTTGTGTGCATCTCTGTGAACCCAAAAGAGGCCACATCAAGACCCCTTGCTATTGATGCACTAGAGCCCATGAAACAAAAATATCTTGATCGTGAAAATGTTGTAGCAATAGGTGAGCTTGGCTACAACCTCATAAATGATTCAGAGGAGGAAGTTTTTGTAAAACAGATGGAATTGGCAACATCAAATGACATGCTGACAATGGTCCACCTCCCACATCACCATAAAGAGGACGGCATGAACCGCATCGAGAAAATTCTAAAAAATGGTCACAAACACAAAAGAGAAAAAATATTGATAGACCATAACATTGAGGAAACGATTGGACAGACGCTAGAACTTGGCCTCTGGGCAGGTCTTTCAGTGTATCCTGTCACAAAATTATCCCCTGAGAGGGCAGCCAAGATAATTCGAAAACATGGTTCAGACAACATAATGATAAACAGTGCAGCCGACTGGGGGGTATCGGATCCACTCAGCGTCCCATTGACTGCACAAAAGATGAAAAGTGAAGGAATCAGCTCAAATGATATAGAAAAGACTACATTTTACAACGCATATGATTTCTACAAACAGTCTCCCAGATTCACCTGGAAGCCTTGAAAATATACCGAAACCTCTGACATGAAGCTTGCCTTTAGCACCAATGCGTTCAAGAGATATTCTCTTGAAGATTCCATAAGGGAGATATCTGCAATTGGCTATGAAGGTGTTGAAATATTATGCGATGTACCACACGCATATCCACCGGAATTTAGTGAAAAGAAAATTCAATCCATAAAAAATCTCTTGTCAGAGAACAACTTGCAAATATCAAACCTTAATGCTTTTACCCTCTTTGCTATCGGGGATACATATCACCCCTCCTGGATAGAAGACAATAAAAAATCAAGGGAGACAAGAGTAGAGCACACAATAGATTGCATCAAGATGGCAAAAAAATTGGGCACCAAAAATATTTCTACAGAACCCGGAGGCCCATTAGATGATACCGGCAAACATAATGTTGCCCAGTTGGAAAAATTATTCATTGACGGTTTACTGAAGGCATCAAAGGTGGCAGAAAAAGAAGGGGTAAAGATTCTTGTCGAGCCTGAACCGTTTTTACTGTTAGAGAACTCGAAACAGTTCAAGAATTTCATAAAAAAAGTCAACTCAGAATATGTCAAGCTTAATTTTGACATTGGCCATTTTTTTTGCGCAAGCGAAGATCCCGCACAGCTCGTGTACGAGCTCGCAGATTATGCAGATCACTTTCATCTTGCAGACATTGCCCAAAGCAGAGTACACAACCACCTCATACCAGGGCTTGGTGCAATTGACTTTGCCCAAGTTTTTCAAGCCATGGATGAGATAGGATATAGTGGATTTGTCACAGTGGAGCTTTACCCCTATCAAGCAAATCCCGTAGAGGCAGCACAGAAAACATTTGACTATCTAAGAGATCGTATCATATGAAAATGACTTGCAGATGCCGTTCATGCTGGGATATGTTATGCAGTCACTAACCAGGTTTAGAAAATATCTGCAGCTAGCAAGACTGCCCAATGCATTTACTGCCCCAACAAATGTAATAGTAGGATATCTTACCGTAACACCAGTCTCGGAACCAAACTATGCCAACCTTGGCATACTGATGGTATCATCCATGCTGCTTTATGTTTCAGGAGTGATATTCAATGATTATTTTGACATTGAAGTAGACAGAAAAGAGCGGCCATCAAGACCCTTGCCATCCGGAGCAGTGTCAAAACAGAGGACAAGGCAAATTGCCATAACATTGATGGCATTTGCAATCGCACTTGGCTTTTTTGTTTCATGGTCAAGCTTTGTCATTACCATCTTACTTTCATTCATGATACTAGGGTATGATTACAGACTAAAGAACAACAAAGTTTTCAGCCCAATAGCAATGGGGGCTACTAGATTTTTCAATGTAATCCTTGGTGCAACTCCTGCTCTTGCATTATATTTCCAGTCTAATTTTTCTGGACTATTTTTTATAGCAGGCTCCATCTTTGTGTACGTTGCAGTCATAACACTTTTTAGCAAAAAAGAGACAACTGGAATAAAATCAAAACGACACACAGTCTTTCTCTTTTCAGCAATTTATGCAATTATCGTATCAATAACAATTGCAACTCTTCTCGGGCACTTTAAGACAGATGGCTTTGTGATTTTGATTCCCTTTACCATAGTCATGAGTTTTATTTTCAGGCAGGCCCTCGTAGGCGACGCACCATCTATTCAAAAAACAATCAAGAATATGGTAATTTCAATAATAATTCTTGATAGTGTATTTGTAAGCGGGGTTGCCGGACTGTCATATGGTTTACCAACTTTATTGTTTTTGTTGCCAGCGATTCTCTTGTCAAAAAAATTCTATGTCACATAGATGGAATTTAAGTAGGAGAGCACAAGTATTACTCTAGGAGCTTAAACAGAAAATGCAGACAAAAAATATCATTGTAATTAATGTTGTTGGCTTGGAGCACAAGCACTTGAATTCAGATCTTACTCCAAATATTTCTGCTCTGGCGCAAAAAGGAGAAAGTGCAAAAATGGAACCAGTCTTTCCTTCCGTTACATGTACCGTTCAGGCAAGCATACTATCTGGGCAATATCCAAATGAGCACGGCATCATTGCCAACGGGTTGTATGACAGGAGCAGTCATTCAGTATCATTCTGGGAGCAACCAAGTGCGCTTGTTCAAAGAGAAAGGATATGGGACACTCTAAAAAACAAGTCATCTAACTTGCATCCCAGTGTAAAGACTGCAGTTCTTTTTTGGCAAAATACAATGTTTGCAAATGCAGATGTAATCATTACGCCAAGACCACTCCACATGGGAGATGGAAGCATGATACAGTGGTGCTATTCAAAGCCTGTCGGATACTATGAAGAGTCGGTAAAATCCATTGGCGAGTTTAACTTGGCAACATATTGGGGCCCCATGGCATCACACAGATCAAGCGAATGGATAGGCAAAGCAGCAGAGCATACCCTTGAAAAATCGCGCCCAAACCTGATGTTCGTTTACATACCACATGTTGATTACTCGGCCCAGAGATTTGGTCCAAATAGCAACCAGGCACACGATGACCTAAAAAAAGCAGACAGCATCGTAGGGAGCATTGTTGAAAAGGCATCAAAATTGGGAATTGCCGATGATACAGAGTTTCTAATTATTTCAGAATATGCATTCAATGATGTTTCAGGAGCGATTCCACTGAATATAAAACTCAGAGAAGCTGGACTATTGGATATGAGAACAATTGCAGAAAAAGAATACATTGACTTTGAGCTCAGCCGAGCATTTGCAATGGTAGACCATCAAGTGGCACACATTTACGTCAAGGATGGTTTTGTGGACAAGGCAAGACAAGTGCTAGAGAGCATCCAAGGGGTCGAAAGAGTTTTGACAAAAAAAGAACAAGAGGAATTAAAAATTGATAATCAAAGAAGCGGTGAGCTAGTAGCAATATCAACAAAGGACAGATGGTTTAGCTACTATTGGTGGAATGAACCCCAAAAGGCTCCACCTTTTGCTGGAACAGTAGACATTCACAGAAAGCCAGGCTATGACCCCATGGAGTTATTTTATGACAGGGAAAAAAACAGTATCCCATTTGATACAAATATGATAAAAGGTTCTCATGGAAGGCCTGCTAATCTGGAAACAGGAGAAGGGCTTGCATGCTATGTATCAAATCGCAAGTCGGGATTGACAAAAAAATCAAGTGTTGTAAAATGTGTAGACATTGCAGGCCACATTCTAAACAACTGGCAATCACCATAAAGATAAAAACACAAGTCACAGATGAGATATCAATTGGGATTCAAGTATTCAATAACTCTGCATTCTTTTAGAAAGATAGAACCGCTAGAGCAGACACTTGCCAGATTAAAAGAGCAAGGGTATGATGCAGTAGAGATGTACGGCGAGCCAGACCAAATAGATTTTAAAAAGATCAAAGAGTCTGCCGCCTCATATGGATTGCTCATCTGCGGCATAACCGGCATGTGGGGAAGAGCAAGCAGTGATGGATGGAAAAGAAAATTGTTGAGCACTGATAAAGATGTCATCAAACATTCTGAGAGATATGTAAGAGAGTGTATCAAAATGTGCCAAGATATTGGGGGCAGCGAGATTAACATCTGCCTCTTTGCAGACAGCAGCCTTGATTTTGATGCAAATCATGGTCTAGTATCTGAAGACCAGAAAAAATCTGCACTAGAAAAGACAATTCCTTTGCTGTTATCGTTATCGCGATTTGCTGCAGACCATAGCGTGAACCTACTCATTGAACCACTTAACAGGTACAGCACTCCATATTGTAATACCGCTAAAGATGCAGCATATGTTGCTGCAAAGATGAATCAAGACAATGTAGGCATACTGCTTGATACATTTCACATGAATATAGAAGAAAGTTCTTTTGAGAAAGCAATATTTGACTCAAAGAGTTTTGTCAAGCACACACATTTTGCAGACAATAACAGAACAATGCCAGGATATGCGCATCTTGATTTTGCACCAATTGTAAAGACTTTGCAAAAAATCAGCTATGATGGATACGTATCCTTTGAACCAAACCTGGCTGCAGACTATGAATCTTCCACTTTAACAGGACTGCAATTTATCAAGAATCTAGAAAACTCCTAGACTTGAAAGATCAAAGTTTTGATCTAACTGTAGTTTAGAACAGCAATGCTGCCGGTTAGGTTGACATAGTAGATTTTACCATTCCACACCTGCATGTCTGTTGGTGCAAGAGTAAGTCCTGATACGATTGTTTGTACCTGTCCCTTTGGAACTCCGGTTACTGGATCTATCTGGGGAGGATTTTTGTCAGTTGAGAGAAGTGCTGAGATATACCCTGCACCATAATCTCCAAAAAAGTATGCACCTTGTAGATTTGATGGGTATGTGCTTCCATAGTAGAACGCTCCTCCGGTAATTGCCTCAAGATCTTTTGCAAAACCAGTAGTTGGCTCTAGTCCTTGGTGCGGATACCAGTACAGTGGCTCTTTGTAGTTTGTAGCATTTTGTGGATTTCCAACAGTCGGTCCTTCATAGTTTGACCATCCAAAATTAATTGGGTTTGTTGTATCCACAATAGACTCCCATGCACTCTGTCCCACATGGTCAAAGTAAATTTTGCCTGTCTGCGGATCAATATCAAAGTTAAATGTATTTCTTACCCCATAGCTGTAAATCTCCTTTCTTATAGATGAGTTTGGATTTGCAGCAAATGGGTTTGTACTTGGAATCGAATATAGCAGTCCATTTGAACCAGGACTAGCAAGCGGAGTTATCTTGAGCAACTTGCCAGCAAGGGATGTAAGGTCTTGTGATGCAGTGTATCCATAGTTATCACCTGTAGAGATGTAGAGATTACCCTGTGAGTCAAACTTCATGTGTCCTCCATCGTGGTCTACATCTGCTGGAATTTTATCAACTATAATCTGCTGACCAACACTGGTATCTGCAATTATGTTTCCAGAAGAATCAGTTGTGGTGTGATATCTGAAGACCTCATTTTTGATTACACCTGTGACATTTAGTGTAGAGTAAAAGTAAACCAATTTTGTATTAACCCAGTTTGGATCAAATGCAATTCCCAATAGTCCCGCATCTGCAAAGACTTGGACGTTTGGTACTTTAACAAATGGCACTGATTGTTTTGTAAAAGTCCCACCATTGTTTTTGACTACAATTACAGTACCATTCTGCTCAATTACCATGAAATTACCAGAGCCATCCTTTCCTGGACCATTGTCTGGGATAAACGCCATTCCAACTGGACTTGAGAGTCCTGATACAATGGTATTAACATTAAACATTGGAGTACTGGAACTAGTTACATTAAATGAATTAGAATACTTGTTACTGCTACTGTCGGATATTTGCACTTGGTGTAAACCAATCGTAGATGTATTTGGAACAGTAAACGATCCTTGGAACTCACCCACTAGATCACTTGTTATACTAGCCGGATTAGTTACAACTGGAAGACCGTCAAGTGTTACAGCAATTACCGAATTTGCTGCAAAGCCACTTGCACGAAAGTTTACTGCAGTACCTGCATGTCCGCTTGTGGGATTAAACAGTAAGGATCCTGGAGAAACTGTAAAGATTTTTGTATCAGTATTGCTCTGGTCTGTAGCTTTGACATTATAGGATCCTGTAGATCTGTCAAATATTTGTATGTCACCTACAAAGTTTCCGTTAGAATCAGTTTCTATATAAGCTGGATTAGAGTTTGGTGCAAATCCTCCTCCCTGTCCTACACGAATTCCTGATAATGACGTATTATCAAAATATAAAGTGATTCTAGAATATGGCAAGAAGTTGGTACCTGTAACCTTTACTAGATCTCCAGCGTTGCCAGAAGTACTAGAGAGTGTAACAGCACTGCTTGGTCCAACAATGAATAGTGCAGAGTGTGTGTTGGTGCCATCAGTTGCTTGTACCTTGTGTGAACCATTTGATGCACTAGGTACTTGGAATGTTGTAGCGAACCCACCAGTAGAGTTTGATGTGATAGTGGTAAGAGTGGTGCCATCCCAGTTCAATGTTACTGTAGTGCTGGGTGAGTAGGCATTATTTGCACCAGTTACTGATACAGTTGTACCAACTGGTCCTCTTGATGGAGCAAGTACTAGTCCGGTATCCCGATATACAGCAGTTAGTTGAGTGTCACTTGATATTGAAACTGGTCGTGGGTTAGTTGTAGAACCAGTATCTGTCCAGTGATCAAATACATCTGTTCCAAAATTGCCCATTCCAACTGTATACTGGGCGCCATTCTTTAGAACAAACGTAGCAGGTGAGAAACCGGTTGAGACAATTCCACTGTTGTTCCTCAATTCAGTATACATTCCTGTAAGTGTATCTCCAGTTGATAGCTGTGTTGGTATAGTCAGTTTGTATGTGGCAGATTGTGTCGTAGCAGATGCAGTATTTGATGGAGGACTGACTTGGCCTCCAGTATATACAGCAGAGACACGATAGGTGTAGGTTGTACTAGGGTTCAGACCAGAATCCAAGTATATTGTTGAAGTAGTGCCAGTGCTGGACAATACAGTAGACCAGGTGGTACCACCATTAGTGGATCGTTCAATCTTGTATCCAGTGACCAAGGTGCCACTATTGCTTGGTGCATTCCAGTTCAAGCTGATTTGTGATGATGAGACTGCAGTAGCTGTGAGGCCTGTTGGAGACAGCAACGTGGTTGCACTTTGCGTAGTTGCAGATGCAGTGTTAGATGGAGCACTTGTACCTACGGAATTAATTGCTGACACTCTGTAAGTGTAATTTGTACTTGGCGATAGTCCAGTATCAGAATATGTAGTTGATGTGGAAGATGTGTTAGAAACAATGGATAACCATGTCGTTCCATTGTCTTGTGATCTTTCAA
>JANWLA010000043.1 GCA_025451075.1 Nitrosotalea sp.
GAACAGACTTGTGTTTGATTTAATTATTGGAACACACTGTTTTTGAAAATTTGGTGCGTGTATTTTAGTCTCATTTAACGCGCATACTTGTACCTGATTGAGTTTTCTTGAACGACAATATGCTTTTCTTTTTGATCAAAACTCCACTTATTGCAATTGTTCCAAGTACTATGATTGGCAAAGTATCAATCCCACCCACTTTGAATGATTTCAAGTTTGTCTGTATTCCTCCCAGTGGGGACAATTTGGATAAAGTTGCGTTAGCGTTAGATGAATTTGTTCCTGTTCCGTTGATTGTTATCATCTTACTTACATGAGATGGAATATATCCTAAGCCTGTTGTATTGGTTGTAATGTTTACAGTGCTATCTGAGCCTGGTAATAGCACAATGTTTGCTGTTCCATTCTGGTTTGTTACCGAATCACTATTTTGAATGACTGCTCCATCCACCTTCCATTGCACTTTCATATTTTTTAGTGGATCTCCGTGGTCTTGCGCTGTCACACTTGCAATAAACGTCTCGCCTGGTAATGCCGAGGTTGGAGTAACTAGGTTTAGTGTTGGTGATAAACTGTCCACTGTTATTGTATATGTGGAAAGTGGCATGTCATCTGCAAGTATTGATACCTGGGATGTTCCTACTGCATTTGGAGTTATATCCAATGGCGTATAATATTGTCCTTTTGCAATCGTAATATTTTCAGGAAGTGTCAAGACATCTTTGTTGCTTGAAACTAATTTTAAAACAATGTCCTTTTGGGCAAATACTGGATTTGAACCAGAATCAAATATCTGTGCTATTATAGTATTTTTCATATTCAGAAAAATTGGATTCAAATAATTCAATACTACCTGTGATGGAGAATTGTTAACTGTCTGCAGAGTCATTGAAGTCTGATTATTATTAGAAATTAGATTGATAGTTGAAGTGCCAGTCTTTGAAGTGTTGGCATTTATCAGGATGGGAGGATCTCCTTTATGAATTACAGCCTGTTGGATTGAAAAATAATCATCAGGTATAACTTTTAGAGTAGAATCATTTGAGAAATAAACTGGTATGCCTGTAGAATCAGCTTGGTATACTGCAACTGGGAAGTTTGTATTGCTCAATATGTTTGGTACCAACGGCTGTGTCACAAGTTTAAACGAATTGCTTGTTGGTAATGAAATTACCGGAGAAATGGTTTGATCATCATATGTGACAACATGTAATGATATTGAAGTTGGTATGCTTGTACCAACCTTAGCAAATACGGGAGCTGCACCTGAACCCTTGTTTAGAATAACTGTATCAACGGCTAACGAGTTTGCATTTGATGAGTCAATTTCCACCTGCATATCATGACTTGCAATTATGGGGTTTCCGTCCTTGTCAGCTAGATGCAAAATTCCTATTAGTTCATCTTTTCCTGTTGCTAATATTGGTAAAATATCCAGTCTAGCGGACTTGTCATCATAAAACTTTGTTGTAAATGCTGTTACTTGACTTGGTCCTGAATTAACGTACCCATTTGGTGCTGATGAGAAAACATTGTATGTTCCATTTGCTGCTGCATTTACAGCTATGTTTGTGTATCCCCAGTAGGATCCTTTCTTAATTATTATGGGTGCATTTGATTCTATGTTTTGTATTACCGGACTGGAATTTGTCACATTTGCATTAGGGTCGTTTACTGTCACAGGAATTACTATGTCCTCCTTTGCAGGAGTTGGATTTCCAGAGGAATCTGTCAATTGTGCAACTGCATATGATATAGACGACTGGTAGTTGTTAATCTTTTGAGGAAATACATACATGTGTATTGTCGGGGTATCCGTCTGGCTAACAGTTATGGTAGAGCTTGCAGACTGGAGCGAATTTGTTGATGCAAATATTTGTGTAGTCCCTATTTGTTTTACTTCGAATTTTCCTA
Source organism: Nitrosotalea sp. (assembly GCA_025451075.1). Taxonomy (GTDB): domain Archaea; phylum Thermoproteota; class Nitrososphaeria; order Nitrososphaerales; family Nitrosopumilaceae; genus Nitrosotalea. The sequence goes on from JANWLA010000043.1 coordinate 1,915, forward strand.
TTCCATAGTACTCTCCCGTTTTTATCAAAATCTGTGTATCTGTTAATGTAACTATCCTGCTATCTGCTGTTTCTAGATTGACAAGAATGTCGTCTTTTGCAATTGCAGGAGAGTTATTGTTGTTTATCAGTTCAACAGTAAAATATCCTATCCGTGGTCCATTGATTGAAAAAATTGACGGTGTAGACTGTACCAGTAATTTGACTGGATAATTTTCGTTTCCATATACTGTTATTGGAATTTCTTGTGAGACAAAACCTGGAGCCCCCAACTCGATTTTTGCACTTCCTTGTCCTGACGTCTTTAACTTGATGTTTGTAATGAAACTATCCCCATTATTTTCTATTCCGGATACTTGAACTACTGAAGAATCTGTTGAAGAAAATGCCATGTTTTCAATTTTTTGTGGGTAAATGTGCCCATTATGCATGGCATAGACCTGAAGTATCCCATCTGAGTTCTCAATTAGCTTTTGTGGTATCAACCTTACGCCAAAACTATAATCATCATCAGCATATGATTTCATAATGCCTATGCTGGAAATTATAATTAGAATTAGTAATATGGTCCTCAATACTAGAAAAAATACCCTAAAATACGATATAAGATGGTGTATGATTAAACTGAACGAAATTTAAAATTCTATTATTTTATGATTTGTTATTCAGCTGAAATTGATAATGTAGAAAGCGTCTTATGCTGATTGATAAACAACTTCAACTGGTTTTGATTTTTTCCATAAATGTTCACATAAACTAAAGATATTGTTTACAATCTCTGTTGAGTTGGTGTGAACTATTGAATCTGCATCATCATTTAGATCCATTGTTCCTTTCATGGAGCCAGACATCACAATTTGTTTGTCCTTTTCTGCAACCATTCTTCCCTTAGATGGTAATTTTCCCAGTCTTGTTTCTGTTGCACCTAGTTTCTGTACCAAGTTTATTGCCTGTTTGTTTTCAACTTCTGTAATTATTCTCACTTCGCCTCCTTTTTTAATACAATCTTTTATCTTTTCAGGAATGGCAGTATGATACATTCTCATTATGTCTTCCACAGTACTTACAACATACACAATATCACTTGCTTCGTTAACCAGTTTCCCAATTCTTGCATAAATATTTGATCTGCCTTGTATTATTGAAAATGATGACATTGAGTTATCTGGAGTTGGTCGTTTTAATTCTTCAAGATTTGTAACAACTTGTTTTGATAGTTTTTCCATTGTTGTAATTTCATCTTGTTTTTTCTGGATGATTCCTCTAAATGCTTCTTCTGGATTTACAGATTTACAAATTGTGGGGTTTGAAAGTGTAGTTGTAATCAATCCCAGATTTCGTAACTTTGTAAGAGCTCTGTATGCCTTGCCTCTATCCACATCTAGTTTTGCAGAGAGACTCCCAACTGTTACTTCTCCTGTTCGAAGCAGGCCCAAGTAAATTTTGGCATCATCTCCTTCTAGGCCAAAATACTTCAATGTTGCAAATAGATCTTCTTCAGTATTCAAGATAAAACACTCCTAAAATTAGAAAATTTCTGATCGAAATAACATGTCAAATTAGAATACGCCGTGGTGATTTTGCCTATTTTGAGCACAGAAATACTACCAGTTTTAGGGTGGTTGTATTCTGTGATGTAGATCATTGTAGATCGAATTCTATTATTGTAAGTATATAAGCCGATTGATCTATGTGCATGCTTGTTTTGTCTAATGCCGTTGACAATTGAGGGGTGGGGGTGTTTTTGTGTTAATGAGAGTGAATTCATCATAGTGATGTAAATTCATACGATGATATGAGCAATTGTTTGTATAAAATAAACAAACGCTAACTGTTTTCTGTCTTACCTGTTGAGACTTTTTTGGTCTAAACACTAAATTCTAAAGTCAAGCTGTCTACTGGAATCTCTACTATTGTGACAATTTATCTTGTAATGGTTTTTCAAATTATCATATTACTATGAAATGTATCGTCTTGAGATATTGATCATGTAAACTGTTTATCTATAATAGACATACAATTCCTAATAGAGATTACATGATATTACATAGTGAATTGATGGGGCATGATTAAATTATTAGACGCAGATCTATATCGAACCCCGTCAGTTCTTCAAACTGTATCGTAAGTTAAAACCGGGCATAAACTCCTAATATGAAATATTAATATGATCTAACTAATAGTCACACTGTTTACATTTGATATGCATTTCAATGAAACATACTCTTACATTATTTGAGTATTTTATTTTCATAAAAAATGCTGATATGCCTTTAGAAATAGGATCAAATAATTAAGGTATATCAGTAAATAAATTTGAGAAATCTTAATTTATTCATAGATGTAAATTTGGAGTAATTGGTATCGATTGATGTAAACGTTGTACGAATCTTCTTGGCAATATCTATGTTAAGCATTGCATCATATACTGATATCAAAAAGAGAGAGATTGATGATAGAATATGGATGATTTTTGGAGGCTTGTCTGTGGTACTGCTATTTTTTACATCGGATATATCGCACTATCTTATAACGATTGGAATTTCACTAATTATGGCACCTATTGCGCTGCTTGTGTGGCGTATTGGATTTTTTGGAGGAGCAGATGCTTTTGCATTAATTGTTTTAGCATCTCTTGCACCTGCAGCTACATTTTCTAATTCTCAAATAAATCCATTTACAACATTGATTGATACGGTATTACTTTCGGTCATTCCCGTATTTGTAAATGTGATTAGAAATATTATTTCTTTACTAAGGCATGAAAACATCTTCCAAGGTTTTGAGAATGAATCACAAAAAAATAAGATAATTGCCATGTTTGTAGGCCATCGTTCAAAAAACCCACGATTTAGTTTTTCCATTGAAAAAAGAGATGGCAATTCACGCAAGTTGGATTTTACATTAAAAAATGCTGATAGTACTGAATTTTGTTCCTCATCTGATACTTGGGTTACTCCTGGTGTGCCATACATGATCTATATCTTTGGAGGCTTTATTGTCCAACTTGTATATGGAGACATGATCTTTAACCTAATTGGAATGCACTGATGTCTATTTACTATATTTCCTAAACCTTACGATCAACTGAAAAAATTCAAGACTTATTAATTGTCAGACTAGAAATCATGCCATGGTCCTAAAAGCAGGGATTATACTTTCCATAATTTCAATAATCCTACTTTCAATTTATGGCGCAGACGCAATAATGACAATAACTGAGAACCTAGGTACCCAGGACACTGCTTTTTTACATACTGATGCCAAGACACGGGGCATGGTATTTGGCCTCATACCTGCAATTCTATTGATATTGTCATTTTTTATTACGCGCAAGGAATCCTCCAAAGTTTTAGGCATCTTGATAATAATAGGCGGTGCATTGATGGTAGTTGGAGTTGGAATAATATTTGCTCTGCCAAACAACAACATCCCATCTGCTGCAAAAGGAGAATTTGGTGGAGTAGTAGGGATTGGCATTGCCATCATGGCTCTTGGGGCCATCAAGATTAAAAAGTCTAGATAAAACATTAGTGTACGATGACTAGTTGTGCAAAATGTAACCACGTTGTCGATAAAACATATGATTGTGAGCACACTGACGATGAAGAATATTGTGTAGAATGTTATACTGAACTACACTATTATCTTACTGAGAAAAAACATGCTGATAATTCTTGAGTTTTCCAAATCTTTTAATTCAAATTGAAGAACAATAAATCTATGAAAGTCATACTTCTTTCTGGTGGATTTGGCAAGCGACTCAAACCTTTGACGGATTATTTGCCAAAACCTTTGATACCAGTTTGCAATTACCCAATAATTGAATGGCAAATACGCTATTTCAAGAAATTTGGAATTAAAGATATCATAGTTTGTGTGGGTTATCGTGCAGATCAAGTGATAAAACATCTGGAAGGCAAAAACCTAGGGGTACGATTAGAATATTCGGTTGAGACAGAACCTCTTGGAACTGCAGGTGCTCTAAAAAAAGCCAGCAAGTATGTTGACACTGAAGATTTTTTTGTTGCAAATGGGGATGTTTTGACAAATCTTGATTTGAATAAACTAAAAACACATCAAAATTCTGTTGCGGTTATACCACTTAGAACATCATTTGGAATTGTTCATCTAGATGGCACAAAAGTTGAACGATTTGAAGAAAAACCTGAGATGTCTAGTTATTGGATGAACGCAGGCATCTATTACTTGAAAAAAGAGATTCTAAAATACCTTCCAAAGAATGGTAACTTGGAAAGTATTACATTTCCGGTTCTTGCAGAACGTGGTAAACTACATGCCATAAAATATGGCAAGGTTTTTTGGAAATCTATTGATTCTTACAAAGACATGGAAGAATGCGAGTCTCTCATCAATGACAATGGATATGAGAGATTCATCTCTTCAAAGTGAGTGACATGAGACTGGGGTTTAGTCTTGGCTCTCTCTTGTCTGTAGAGGAGATTTTTGACTGTGCAAAAGTATTGAATGATTATTCTGCTGACTCTATATGGATTCCAGAGACGTGGGGAATGGACTGTTGTTCAATTTTATCACATGTGTCAAACATTGCAAAAAAACCTCATCTAGGCTCATCTATTATCAACATCTACTCTCGCAGTCCTGCATTAGTAGCCATGTCATCTGTGACTCTTGATACTCTATCAGGCGGGAGATTCATGTTGGGGCTTGGCACTAGCAGCAAAGCAATTGTTGAAGACTGGCATGGGTTAAAGTTTTCTAGTCCGCTTGGAAGGATGCGTGAATATGTTGATGTGCTACGTCTTGCCATGTCCGGACAAAAGGTGTCATATGACGGTGAATTTTTCAGCCTGAAAAACTTTGGTCTTTTGATCAGGCCTCCAAGAACTAGAATTCCAATTTATCTTGCTGCCATAAACCAAAAGATGGTAGAACTTACCTGGGAGATTGCAGATGGTGTAATATTCTACCTGCGACCACTGCAGGAATTAAAAACTACTATTGCAAAGATGCAGTCAAGAAAAAAAATCGATGTCGCATGCCAGTTGATAACCTGCATTTCCAACGACTCTGAAAAAGCAATCAATCGTGCAAAGCAGACTATTGCATTTTATGTTTCGGTTGGAGAAATTTATCGTAAATTTCTGGCATCAAATGGATTCCAAAAAGAGACCACTGCAATATTTGAAGAATATAAAAAAAATGGCTTGAGGGATAACCAAGTGTTTGTAACAGATGAAATGGTGCATTCTTTATCGGTGTGTGGAACTCCCGAAGATATAAGAAAGAGAATACATCAATTTGTCGACGCTGGAATAGATTTACCAATTCTTCAGTTCAATCCTGTAGGAACTGTAGGGGAATCCTTTGATCTGCTTGTTAAAACACTTGCAAGTGATATGAAATGAGAAAAGTAGCAATCGCGGCGGTAGGCATTACTAAATTTAACAAGACTGAAAGACCGTTGGATTCCATGATGCTCTCATCCATTAAACCGATATTTGAGAATACAAAAAATCTTGGACAAGACGATGTTGATGTTGTACTCACATCAACTAATGCAAATCGTAACTATCTTGCAAACATTATATCAGAACTATCTGGAATAAAGCCGAAAATATCCCACTCTGTTGAAAGTTTGTGTAATTCTGGTACAAACTCGCTTGTCTCAGCCTATGCTTATGTGTCTTCAGGGCTTGGAGATGTTGCGCTTGTAGTGGGTGCAGATAAAGCAGATAATCCGGGATTGGTTCTAAATTGGGACATGGCAAGAGGGGAATATGTGCACCCAATTTTTTGGTCATCCATGTTTACAAGTGCGCATATGCGAAAATATGGGACAAGCCTTGAGGATCTTGCATATGTGTCGGTGAAAAACCACAAAAATGCGCTAGACAACCCGTCTGCATATTTTGAAAAGTCTTTCTCGTTTGAAGATGTCATGGCCTCTAAAAATCTCACTGAAAATGTAAGATTGCTGGATTGTTCAATGCCGTGTGATGGGGCAGCGGCGGTTGTTGTCTGCTCTGAGGAAAAGGCAAAAAAATTCACCGACACTCCAGTCTGGATTTCGGGGATTGGTCAGAAGACAATCTCTGCGAGTTTTACAAAAAATAATGACTTGACATCAATGGAATCAACAAAAAATGCAGTTGCTGACGCTTATCGGATGTCAAACAAGACTGTTGATGACCTGGATGTTGTTGAACTACATGATGCATTTAGTGTCTGTGAAATTATTGAACTGGAAGACATGGGATTTTGTCAAAAGGGACTGGGATCAAAATTTGTCAGGAACTTGTATGATACTGGCAATAGGATGGTAAATCCGCGTGGTGGCTTGATTGGCGCGGGACATCCGCTGGGTGCAACTGGTATAGCTCAAGTTGTTGAAATCTATCAGCAATTGACTGGAAATGCGGCAAAAAGGCAGATAGGTAATGCAAAAACTGGTCTTGTGCACAACATGTCAGCAGGCTCGACATCATCGACTGTTCTGGTGTTAGAATCATGACCAAATTTGAAGATGAGTTGAAAAAAAATAACTTTGTGTGTAGTTGGTGTACTAGATGTCAACATTGGGTATGGCCACCAAGTGAGTTTTGCAATAAATGCTTTGGAGATGTGGTATGGAAGCACATGTCAAAGAATGCAAAACTTGTAGAAATCTCTAGTAAAGATGGAAAGAATTTTTGTATTGCAGAGTTTGAAGGAAATGTAAGAGTATTTGGAACCATATTGGGCCAATCACATTCCACATCTGGCCAAAATTTGATTCTTGAGCACTGTAGTTATGAAGGCACTACGAAATTTATTTTCAGAATTGTGTGACTTGACAATTTAGGGGAATTTGAGATTTGATTTTTCCAACTCTAAAATGGGGATATAAAGTGACATGACATCTGTCCCGATTTTTTCTACAAATGTATAGTCTCCAGTGAGTCTCTTTAGTTCAATGAATTTCTTTGTAGGTGGACCGTTGCTTACTAGATAGTGGATAACGTTTCCACCTATTGCTCCTGTTTGTATGAAAATGATGTTTTGACCATTGATATTCAAATGATACACCAACGGCACTGCTCCAAGAACTGACTGCGATGAATACAGAATTACTTTGAGAAGATCGCCATATTCTTTGTATTTCAAGTATGTTATCTGATTATCATCTGTTGACATTGTATCATTATTGGTATGATGGCATATTAATGCTGAGGCAGCGTTTTGATAGTTTTTAAAATATAATTTGCTACTTGAAGTAAATTTTGTTGCAAAAAATAGGCACCTAGGTGTTAGTATAATTACCACCTAGTCTATATCGACAATTTCATTTTATAAAATCAGAAACAAAGTGGCATCTATTGAACAACCAGAATTTAATGATGTAAAGACAGTTCAACGCAAAAAAAACAGTAAAAAAACTAACCAGCGCATAGCACGAACAAGGAGGCAGCGTGGTTACAACTGGGAAGATACGCTGGTTAAACGATTCAATGCAGTAGACAGTTGGAAAGCCTTTAGGCTTGGGTCTCCAAGCGTGGGATTGCCAGACATTTTGGCAGTAAGTACTAGGGAAAATGTCATCTATACAATAGAGGCAAAATCTGGTACAAATACAACGCTGAGAGTGCCATTTGATCAGATACAGCGATGTCTGAAATGGATACATACGTTTGAACTATATCAAACAAGAAAGATGATTGTTGCATTCAAATTTTCGTCTAAGAAGAGAATCGGTACTGGAAAATACGAACATCGTGAGCTTAGGGAATATTTCAAAATTTGGGACGAAAAATATCCTGTAACTGATTTTATCTGTACATATGATGGCGATACCTATGCCATGTTAGAAGGTAAGAGGCATCCATTAAAACTAGAGTCGGGAATTATGCCTTTTGTTAAAAAACCAAGTAGAAAATAGATCGAATACTTCTTTAATGTGATACTGTAAACATCAGATAATGAGCTTTGAAGATTTTGTAGATGAACGCAGTCTTGTAAGCAGAGATGCACTTGGCACAAAAGAAATAAAACTCAAGTTGCTTGAAGTTGAAGATGACACCTCTGATCACATTTGGAGATTTGGAGTGCGAGTCAAAGTAAAGAAGATACTCATCACAATAAAACACATCAATACACAGCAGATAGAAGAAGGAGAATGTGATCTACATGATATTGAAAAAGAGATGAAGGAAAAAAGACACTATAGCTCCACAAATAGGTGGGTTCCAACCACTGATATAAAAAATGGCTATATCATAAACTCTAGACATGCATCACTACTAGCTGATGCCGTAGCATTAGATTATATCACAATCTAAACCAGATTTACAATAATTTCATCATGTTTTGTTTTCCAGGAGTATTTCTCTGTCAGTTTTGTACACTTTCCTTTGAATAGCACAAAATTTATTCTCTGAATTTCTGTACCATTTTTTAAAACAAGTCTTTTCATGGTTGGTTCTTTTTCTATCTTGATGTGCATCTTCATGCCTGCTAGGTATCTTTTGAGATACTCTCTCTGATTTTTCCCTGGTGGTGACATGACAAACGGGATGGTCTCAAATGTACTATTGGTCCATTTCATGACCAAAATTTTATCATCTAACTCTGTTACAACTCCGACACATTTTAGAACAAATTTTCCGTGTGCGATATTTTTGAAAAATTCAAATGTATCTTTACTTACTTGAGCATTTTCTCTGCCTGGCTCTATTGTGGAATCAAGGCCAAAATATCTTCCCCTGTGATAAATCAGTGGTCTCTTGGTCTCATCATGTTCCATGTGCACAACTTTTCCTACTAGCATTACATGGTCTCCAAGTTTTTCCTTTCTGACTAGTTTGCATTCTGCATTTATTGTGCAATTTGCAATCATTGGTGTTTTGATTTTGTGAGGTTTTAATATGCTGAAAACATTTTTGATCTTTAGCTTATCTATCTCGGATCCGGAATACCCCCCAGCTACACTTACTTCAATTGTCTGACCTTGAGATGCTACGTTTACTCCAAATTCTTTTGTTTTCTCTATGTTTTTGATTGTCTGAGATCCTCGATGGATAAAAACGGCAATTAGTACTGGACTGTATGAGATTTGCATGACCCACTCGGCTGCCATGACATTTGGGCCGTTTGTACCACTTGATGTTATCATGCTTATGCCTGTTGAAAAATATCGCTCTGCCTTGCTTGGAGATTTTCTGGTCAACACTTGCTCGTCATCTTTCCGGTAATTGTTCTTTTTTACAGAAAACTTTATGAAAGCATGATGGCGAGTCCATGCATGATAAGTCAAGAAATTACCATAAATGGCAAAAAATATCGTTTAACATTGACCGATCAGGTACTTTCTGACGTCCGAAGGCTCAAGGCACTGTACAATGCAGCATACGAAGATCCTGAAAGCTTTGATGAAGTTAGCTCTGCCATATCAAATACCATTACTCAAATAGCAGCAGCTGTGGAACCACTAGTTTCTGATAGTGATTTAGATGGCCTTATTCAGGCAGTCATGAAGGCAGTGGATGAAAAGAGCAAGGAAACAGAGGCGGCAAAAGCAAAACACCTTGAAGACAGGGCCAAGACCTCCAAAAAATCATCTGAAAAACCCAAAAAATCAAAAAAATAGCTATAGAAACCATACGATAACCCTCATATTGGTTAAATGCAATTAATTCTCAGAAGAAATATGCAAACTCATTGTGAATGCGGTATTTGCGGACATGTATCAGAAGAAGAATGCATCTCAAAAGAATGCAAATGTTGCATCAATTTTCATATGCGCTCAGGCCCAAAAAAATAATTTAGTTTTTGTATCTTGGGAGGTTTTGGTCTAAAATACAAATTCTTTAGATTTAAATACAAACCCACTAAATTTTGCATAATGCAGTCGCAGGCATATTTGAAATGCATTGATCCAGCATGCGGTCTACAATACCCTGTAACTGATACCCGAATTGAATGTGAAAAAGGTCACCTGCTTGATGTAAAGTATACATCTGTTCCGCAACCTTCACTAAAAGAAGTTTTTTACAAACGCAGAAATCATTCTAATAATATTTTCAATGAAAGTGGCGTCTGGCGCTTTCGCGAATTAATAAATTTTTGTCAGATTGACACTGAAGACATTGACCAGTGTTCAAAATATCTGGTCTCACTTGATGGTGCCGAAGGTAGGCTCTCAAAACCATATCACATGTCACGTGTTTCACAATATGTTGGATTGCAAAATTTGTGGCTCCAACCTGAGGGATACAACCCAAGCGGTTCATTCAAAGACAATGGTATGACAACTGCTGTTACACATGCAAAACTTGTCAAGATAAAGAAAATAATCTGTGCATCAACTGGAAACACATCTGCTTCTGCTGCAATGTATGCTGCAAATGAAAACATGGACTGTGATGTATACATACCTGCAGGAGAGGTTGCGCCGGGAAAACTCAGCCAAGCATTTCAATTTGGTGCCCAAGTGGTTGAAATTAAAGGAAATTTTGATGATGCATTGACTGCTTCACTAAAACAGGCAGGACAAATAGGTGGATATACAGTCAACTCTGTAAATCCATTTAGAATCGAAGGACAAAAAACAATTATTTTCAGAGCTCTTGAATTTTTAGATTGGAATCCCCCGGACTGGATAGTATATCCGGGAGGTGCACTTGGAAACACATCAAGTTGTGGTAAGGCCTTGATGGAACTGTATGAATGGGGCTGGATAAAAAAAATTCCTCGTCTTGCTGTTGTAAACTCTGAGGGTGCCAACACTTTATACAATCTGTACAATGGCAAGTTTGAAAATACTGAATTGCGATGGAACAAGGGAAAATCTGATACTGGACTTGTCAAGAGGTATTATGAGCACATGGATAAAAATAACATTAGGCCAAAGACCAAAGCTACTGCAATCCAGATTGCAAAGCCTGCTAACATTCTAAAGGGATTGCGAGCACTTGATTTTACAAATGGTGTAGTGACCCAGGTATCAGACGCAGAGATGCTTGATGGAATGGCACTTGTTGGTCTAAATGGATTTGACTGTGAGATGGCCTCGGGTGCAGTTCCAGCCGGTGTGAGAAAATTAATTGGCGAAGGAATAATCAAAAAAGATGAAACTGTTGTAGGCATACTGACAGGACGCCAGAAAGACTCTAGCATTCCTGTGGATTACCACAAAAACCCGCAAAACAAGTTTGCAATTCCTCCAAGAACCTAACTTGGTATTTTTTCTATCTTTATGCGCGTAGCTTGATTGTTTACTGCTTCTTCAACTGTCATCTTGACTGATTCTATTACTACTCTATCCCCTGCCCTTGGAATGTCTTTTAGTTTGTCATGCAAAAGACCGCTCAGGGTAGAATAATCATCACCTTGAGGAATATCTGACTTGAGCACTTCGTTTACTGTATCTATTTCAACTTCGCCACTTGCAAGCATGGTATTTTTGTCAAGCATCTTAAAGTTGAGCTCTTCCATATCAGTTTCATCCATTATCTCACCCACAATTTCTTCTAACAGGTCTTCAAGTGTAACACACCCTTCTACTCCGCCAAACTCGTCTACTACGATTGCCATGTGGGTCTGCCGTCCCTGCATTTCTCTTAACAATTTGCTTATTCTTTGTTCTTGGGAGACAAAAATTGGTTTTCTGCCAAGTGATTCAAGTGTGATCATTTTTTCATCTCGTTCCAAATTTTTCAATAAATCTCTTACATTTAGTATACCGACAATCTGGTCTGTTGTATCTTTGTATATCGGGATTCTAGAATAACCGCTCTTGCTTATCAACGGCATCGCATCAAACAAGATCATCTTTGCTGGAAGCATGAACATCTTTGTTCTAGGAGTCATGACAGCACGAATTACAATGTCGTCAAACTTGAGTGCGCCATGGACAAGCTCACGCTCGTGTTTTTTCAGGGCATTATCCTCAAGGCCTTGCTCAATGACGCTGTAAATTTCTTGTTCTGTAATTGGCGGTGGGTGGTGTGAGCTTCCAACCATCTTTAGTATGGCATTTGTGATTTTTTCAAAAAGTATCACAAATGGGTAAAATACATAGCTAAACGTGAGCAAAATCCGGCTAACCTTTAGGGATATCTTGATTGCGTTTGCGTTACAATATGATTTTGGTGTAATTTCTCCAAATACTAGGAGTACAAACGTCATGACGCCTATTGCTATTGCAAGTCCGTTGTCACCAAATAATCCCAAAGAGACCTGGGTGGCAAGTGCCGATGATCCTACGCTGACCAAGTTTGTTCCAAGATTTAGTGTTGCAAGCATTCTGCTTGGGTTTGATTTTAATTTGTAAAGTGAAGCAGACCCCTTTGTCTTTTCTTTTACAAGTTGATTTACCTTGGCCCTGCTTATTCCAATCAATGCTATTTCTGATCCGCTGAAAAATCCTGATAGTCCAATCAGGATTACAAGCACAGCGATATCTAAAACCAAGTTTATGCCCATTATTTTTTACACCTGTTTCTATGGTTTGTATTTGATATCGGGTCCAAATTAATTTTGGTTGATAAATATTCTGATCTTATTGAGAACAAATTGTTGTGTATGTACTCTTGTGAGGTGTCTCTTTTATAAGTTCACATAGGAATCTTGCCTGAAAACACTTCTTTGAATTTGTAGTGATGTGTTATTTTTTTGCAAAATGCGCTTCAAGTAGTTTTTTCTTTTCTTCCATGTGGAACAGCTCTTCAGTGTGTTTGAATGCATCATCTCTTTTTCTCTTAAATAACATTGCCTGCATCAAAAGATGATTCTCGGGTACTACAATGCCTGTCTGATCATCAGAATAGGTAAGTTTCACGATATCATCTTGAACCTCGATGACATCGGCATGGATGTGAATCATGTTTGTATCTTTAAAATTAAATTTTATTGATTCTGCATAATCTCTGATGTCTTTTGTTCCTTTTGCAGTGTATAGTGTTGCAACGCCGTATTCATTTTTGTATAAATCTAGAATTTCTTGTACACTTGGTGCTTGACCTTCAAAGCGAATATCCATGAGGTGTACGTGCATCTGCCTAGTTGGAACCTTGAAAGCCCGAATGAATAGAGGAGTGTCTGCACCCATGTAACTTTTGACGTCCTCATTGTGGTGTGGCTTTCTGGTCCACTCGATAGAGTCTTTCACCTGGGTCTTTGAATCCTCAAGGTCTGCCCACCTTCTTAGTAGTGTGGCGTCAAACCTCTTGATCTTTTTTCCATATCTTTCTTTGAGCGGCTGGAGTATTCTTCCCATCCCGGTTACGTTACAGCTTCCCTGCATGACATATTTTGAGTCAAATGCCTTTTCATAATTCACACGAGAGTTGAAGATCAAATTTGCAACAGATTTTTCTTCTCCTATTTTTTCCCCACCCTGGAAAATTGCACTGACATTTTTTGGCTCGTACAGTGTCTTTTTGTTGTCATATCCTACACCGCCAGGAGCTGCATCTATCACCAGATCAGTTTGAGAAAGTACGTCTTCAATTGCACCTGAAATTTTATAATTTTTAAAAGCATCCATTTTTGCTTTTGGGACATAGACATTAAATCCTCTTGATATTGCATCTGCCACTTTATCATCCGGAGAATACTTGCCCACCCCAATTACCTCAATATCCTTGTCATCTGCAATAAACTGGGTTATTCTGCTGCCAATGGAACCATATCCGTTGACAAAAACCTTTTTCATAGTTTTCATTATGAAAATCCCATTTATTTGGCTTGCCCCTTTGACAAGAACTAAATAATCTGCAAGGCTAGATTCAATTCTTGAAAGTTCATCTCCCGTCAATAGGGATTGGAGTAGGTATCGCTGTTGCCATTATAATTGTAATATCTATGACATCAGGACAAGGCCTTCAGAATCCTTTGGGTGCATCCACCGTTCCACAAGGTAACTCTATTGGCAAAGCTCCATCACAAAATGATGCGTCTTTTCAAACGTCTACAATGAGCCTGCTCATAGGAAATACGTCACCCGTGCTTGGATCAAATGATGCACCAATAACAATGATAGAGTTTGGTGACTATCAGTGCTTTTACTGCCATCAATTTTACAATACCACAGAGCCTGATATTGTCAAAAACTATATCGATACAGGAAAGGTACGCATGGTCTTCAAAGATTTTGTCATAATTGGGCAGGACTCTGTAAATGCGGCTCATGCGGCACACTGCGCACAAGAGCAGGGCAAGTTTTGGCAGTACCATGACACATTATACAACAACTGGAATGGGGAAAATACTGGATGGGCATCATCTGGTAACTTGCTTTCATTTGCAAAGGGTGTTGGCCTGAATGCAACCCAGTTTGGGCAATGCATGACCCAATCACGATACATTTCTACAGTTCAGGGCAGCCTTTCTGATGCCAAAAATCTTGGTCTGACAGGGACCCCGGACTTTTTCATAATAGCACCAGACAAGACAGTGACCAAAATTGTAGGCGCCCAGCCCTTTGATGTCTTTGATGGTTTATTCAAATCTAAGCTAAAATCATGATAGATTTCACACATTTTGCCATAATGTAATAAAAATTATCAATCTTTGGGATCAATATTGGTTCTCAAAATCCTTATATCTGCAATTGCAAAGCTGAAGCTATTGGCCGCAGGTATAGATGACATTGCCATCTACATTCCAAAACTGTTTGTAGACGCAAGAGACTTTGCTAAAGC
>JANWLA010000044.1 GCA_025451075.1 Nitrosotalea sp.
AAGGATGGTGACCAGCCAAAACAGCTAGATAACGTCAAGGCTGAAATCATTGTTCCAACCGGTTCTGCATTGACTGTAGAAAGACAGGTGCCAGCAATCACAACAACAACTGTGGACTTAGGGTAAGGTGGACATGACTTGAAGATCATCACTTTCAATCCACTTTTTTTAATTGTAAAATTATCCAACAAAACAAGAACATTCGTAGCCGTAAGCATAGTGGCATGCTACGGATTATTTCTCTATGAACTTTTGCCAGAATATCTATTTAGTTTTCCCTCTTCGTTATACTATTTTGCACTACCAGTTGTTGCCATTATGGGAGTTCTTATTGGAATTCCTAAACTCATGGCAAAAAAATTACCAAATCAACCAAGTCAAAATTTAGACCAGGGCCTCATACAATCAGGACAACCAATTGAAAATGTCTCTTTTGAAGCACCAAAACAAGAAAGTGGTATGATAATGACAAACAACAATTCAGGAGGAATGTCTGACATCATAATGCCATCTCCAATACTTTCAGGCGATGCAGCACCAGCTCCAACCATGATGCAACAACCAGTAGTTGATGAAAACGTTCTCAATGACATGGTAACACGTGCTGTTGATCCATTCCAAAGGGAGCTAGCAAGAATGCAAGATACCGTAAGTGATGTTAGAAATGAAATCAATTCAATTCGAAGTACGATCCAAGACCTGACACTTACATTTGAAACATCGTTGACAGACCTCAAGGCATTTCAAGCAGAGATTGCAAACCCCCTCAATTTCATGCGTAAATATTTTGATTCCATGGACATCAAAGGGCTCTCAGACCCAACACTTCCATTACATACAGAACAGCCACCAATGCATCCTGTAAACAATGCAGAAAACTCCATGCCAAATAATGCAGACCAACAAGCAGAAACTAGCATTGTAACTACAAACAATTTGCCCATTACAACATCAAAACAAATTGAAGAAGTTCAACCAAAGCAAGAATTCCAAGAATCTCTTCCATTTAATCAATTATTCAATGGCAGTCTCACACTTGGCAAGCTCATGAGTACAACTACAATTTTAGAAGAAATCCTTCAAACTGTAGATAGAGGTTCAATCGATATTCTAATAGAGCAATGCAAACTGATGGGGCTAAGACAAGAAGATGAACATGTCATATACAACATAATCAACCTGATGGACCAGTCAGGGTTATCAGTCAAGGAAATACTTGTCATGCTATACAAGTTTGGTAAAGTCATGGGAATTGCAGACAAGGAAGCTGATTTGACATATGCCAAGCTCATAATGAATCAAGGAAAATCACATGGTCCACTAGTGACAGTGGAGTCAAAGGAGAATTAGTATGGGATCAGCAGTGTTTACAGAAGCAATTCTCATCGTAGCATCTGTTATCGTAGCTGCAGGCCTTGCCGGTGTAGTAATGACAAAGGTTGGTACATTCCAGTCTACTTTTACTCAAACAACTGAGAACCAAAAACAAACCATATTGACAAACATCAAAATTCTATACGCTCAAAATCCAACATCAACAAGTGTAAATGCATGGGTGAAAAACATTGGAACATATTCAATTACAAATACGCAAAATGTTGATGTATATTTTGGTCAGACAGGTGCAATGCAGAGAATTCCATACAATGTAGGATCTCCATCATGGACATTTTCTAGTCCAGTGATTAGTTGGGACAAGGCAAACACGGTACAGATCAACCTCTCAAATTTATCCGCCATTCAATGCAGTAGTGTATACGAATTACAGGTAACAACACCAAACGGAGTTAGCGATGAATATTTCGCTACGTTCTGCTAGGTGATATCAAGTGGGATTAAGCATCGCAATTTCAGGCGGCATTGTTACATTTACCATTGTATATGCAATGATGTCATTTCCTGCAATACTTGATGATACCACAAAGGTGAGTACGTCTTCAGCACAGATGTCAAGTACCTTAAATTCAATTTTACATACAAACATCAATGTTTCAAACCTACAAAGTATTCATAATTCTACCACCATCAACTTTTCGGTAAATAATACAGGAAATACCATTTTATGGAATTACAACAAGTTTGATGCCATAGTAACATACCAAGCAAACACAGGTGGTACACCTACATTAACAGAAGTTTTACAATATGCAAACAGTTGTGCATCATTAGCATCTGACAAGTGGTGTATTCAAAGCATAACAAATGATCTAGAACATCCCGGAATACTAGATCCTAAAGAGACACTCAACATTGAGGCAAATCTACAAAATCCAACAAATCTAGGCGGCATTGTGACTGTTAACATGGGAACTGACAATGGTGTCTTGTCCACAAGTTCGGTGAGAACAACATGATAAAGACAATTCCAACAGGCAATGAAGAGGTAGACAGACAGTTAGCTGGTGGAATTCCAACACCATGCTTGATGATGATTGAAGGAGAACATGGGACAGGAAAGAGTGCGCTTGCGGCTCAATTCATACAAGGCATGCTATCGTCAAAAATGAAAGTATTGTGTGTTACAGAAAATACTGTCAAGGATTATATTGAAAAAATGAAGACAATTACTTTTAACTTTACAACAGCATTTTTGCAAAATCGATTTTCAATACTTCCACTTCACGTATACGGGGCGGTGTGGTCACAAAAACAATCATCGTTTCTATTACCAGTAATTGGCAGATACGTCAGTAGCAATTCCAAAAATTTTGATTGCGTCATAATAGATTCAATATCTCTTTTGACAATGTATGCAGATGCAGGACAGATACTTGATTTTCTAACCCGATGCAAATATCTTGTGTCAACAGGCATGACCGTAATACTTACGATGCATGAGACATCAATTCCAGAGGATATTTCCTTGAGAATAAAATCTGCATGTGATGTTTACTTTTCTCTTAGCACTGCAAGCATAGGTGGAAAAGCAGTCAAAGTAATGAAAGTGATAAAATTGATAGGCTCAAGTGAAGCATCCGAGTCATCATTTGCTTTTGAGATTGACACCAACTTTGGAATTAAGATTGTACCAATATCCACAGCTAATGCATAATAGGATGAAGACATGAAAACAACAAAACAAGGTGAAATGAAATGGTTCTAAGTCTATCCCTAGTCAGTGACAAGAAATTCTCAGAGGCACTAAAAAAATCTGCGCATCTGTTAAACTACTTGTCCACATACGTAGAAAGAGGAAACCCCATTCCATTATTCACAGAAAAACTAGAGGGAGAACACAAAAAACTCAAGGACCCTAATCTGATATATCCAATATCAGACAACACATACATTCACATCAATCCACACTCTAATTCGGCAGACGGATATGTAGAATATGCAATCGTTGAACCTGATGAACCAGACCGTGCACTGATGGAAAGTGCAGACAAGCTGTTTGCATTACACGCTGGAACCATGAATCCACCTATTGAGCTTACAGAAAGATTCAACATGATAGACCAATATCTGGACAAGACCATTACATCTACAAATGCAGTAATAGACTATTCCAAGATAGATGTCTTCAAATCCAAAAACTTGGCAGTGTTAGATAAAGACATACCTAGTCTGAAATATCATTTTTTGCGCAAGCGTGCGGGCATGGGACTACTTGATCCATTCCTAACTGACCCACATTTGGAAGACATCTCAATAGTTGGTGCAGGTAACATGTATGTCATACACAAAATGTTTGGTGCACTAAAATGTCCAGTCTTTTTGAGTGTTGAAGAAATTGATGATCTGATTGTCAGCATGGCAGAACAATTTGGTAAGACAGTATCTCATGCAAAGCCAGTCATAGACGCCACACTTCCAGAAGGCTCCAGAATTAACATTGTGTTTGGAAAAGACATAAGCAGAAAAGGAACGAATGCAACAATCAGAAGATTTGCAAGTACACCTCTATCCATAACGCAAATCATCCCAAGCAAATCGCTGCTTTCAGTCGAAGCCGCCTACTTGTGGATGATGCTTGCAGAAGGAATGAGTGTATTCGTCAATGGAGAAACTGCGTCAGGAAAGACTACAACTATGATGGCAATTACCGCATTTATTCCATCCAACTGGAAAATTGTAACCATTGAGGATACACCTGAACTCACCTTACCCCATGCTAACTGGATAAGTGAGGTCACAAGAGATACGGGAAATGCAAATTCAAGTGTAACAATGTTTGATCTTTTGAAAGCAGCGTTAAGGCAGAGACCAAATTACATATTCGTAGGAGAAATCAGAGGTGCAGAGGCAAACATTGCATTTGGTGCAATGCAGACAGGTCACCCAGTAGTTAGTTCATTCCACGCTGCAAACATGACTGCATTGATTCAGAGACTCACTAACCCACCAATGAACATACCAAAAACAAACGTTGAAAACCTAAACATTGCAATGTTCCAAGCAGCTGTTACTGGTCCAGACGGCAAGAGAGTAAGAAGAGTACTATCCATAAATGAAGTAATTGGATACAATCAAGAAGGGAACAATGTAATGTTTATCCCAGTATTCAACTGGGATCCAGGCAGTGATACAGTCAAGTTCAGAGGTAAAGGAAGTAGTGCACTATTCATTTCAAAGGTTTTAGAAAAAAGAGGAATGTCAAGAAAGGACGAAGGTTTGCTGTATGAAGAGCTTGCACTTCGAACAAAGATTTTGGATAAGATGGTTGAAAAGAAAATTTTTAACTTTTATGATGTTTACGATTCAATATCTCGTTGCAGAGAAATTGGCCTTGAGCAATTTATGAAGGAGCTTAATGCATTATGATGGAAAAACTTTCCATCAAGGAGAAACTTGCAGAGCTTCGAAGATCAGATGAGGATTTGTTGTATTTTATTGCATTTCTGTATGCCTTGTCAACAGGTGAAGTAGGTTCTGTTGACATGATAAAGAGTGGACAATCATCAGGATATGGCAGGTATTCAAATTCATTCAAAGAAGTATTTCGATTAGGAGTCGGATGGGGATACGGTCTGGCAAGGTCTTGTGAGATGATTGCTGCAAAATTAAAAGATAATACAGATCCACTAAAACAATTGCTAGTGAAACTATCTCAGGTGATAAGACTTGGAGATGAGTTGAAGGTATTTTTCACAGATGAGATGAATTTTGCTATTCACACATATATAATAAGATATGAACGTAACTTGGAAACCCAGAAACTATTCCTTGAAATGTTTTATACAATTTCATCAACTGCGTCTTTTATGATTGCTGCCAACTCCATCATGGCAATGCTCATGGGAAACTCCAATTCTGAAACAGTATTTGTCATGTCGTTTGTAGGAGTCATAGTCAGCATGGGTTCATTCATAGTAATCATGTACATGCTATTTCCAAAAGACAAACTAGCATCAACAAAACATGATAGTACACCAAAATTTAGAATGGCATTATTTGCAGCACTTGGGGTAGGCATTTCTATTGGCATTATTCTTGCTTTGACCAATCTAGTACCACTTACACTTGTTGTAGTCATTGCAGTAGCTCCCCTGTTCATTCCAGGAATCATAGCAAAAAGAATAGAAACAGAATTGCGAGCGCATGACGAGTGGTATCCTCCATTTATCAGACATTTTGGAGAAATTTACACTATGGTAGGTTCCATGGGACAGGCGCTTGATGCAGTTCTTAGAAGCAATTTTGGGCCCTTACAGAAACAGATTGTTGCTTTTAAAAACAGGGTAAAAAATAGGATAAATCCAGAAATTTGCTTTGAGATATTTTCAGTGGAGGCTGGAACTTCAGTAATTGAATCAGGTAATACAATAATGTCAAGAGCTCTTCTCAAAGGCGCAGACATGAATCAGGTAGGCAATAAGGTTGCAGAGATTTCATCCAAACTAAATGAGCTCAGATCAAAAAGAATGCAGACGTCAAGAACGTTTGAGACAATCATAATCGTACTACATGGACTCACAATGGCAATCTTTGGCCTGATGAGTACACTAATCGAAGTATTTCACACATTATTATCAACAGTACCAGTATCAAACCAGGCGTTTACACTCAGTCCAATTGATCCAAATTTTATCCACATGATGTTGCCAATAGTCATACTTGTCACTTCAACCATCAATGCGTTAGCAGTAAAAGTAGGTCAGGGAGGCATGTTCAAGACAGTGTGCTTCAATATCGCAATGCTAACAGTGTTGGGGGGATTGACAATGTACGGTACTACTGCTGCACTGTCGCAGTTTCTCACAAACCACATCCTGGATACATATGCTCCTACTACGGGTACTGCAGTAGGCAATCTTCCAGGAATTGGTTCTGGAACCTGAGTTTATTTTTTTAAAATAAATATAAATAAAATCCCAGTAATTTGAAGTAAGAAAGGTAGATCAGATATTTGACGTATGGCATACAGTTTTGGTAAGCAGTTTATTTACTGTATTCATTACAGATTGCATGTCAAATGGTTTGTAAATTATTGCATCAGCTCCCAGTTTCTCTAGCTTGTGTATAGTATCGGCCCTCACATCACCTGTAATCATCACCATTATTGCATTTGGATTTATTTTTTTGATATGTTCTAATGCATAAAATCCATCATATTCTGGCATCATCACATCAGAGAATATAATATCAGGAGACATGTCATTGAATATCTTTGTTGCCTGTTTTCCATCAAACGCTTTGCCCACCACAACAACATCATAAATTTCTAAAAACTCTGTGAAGAGATTAACAGTGTCCTCATCATCATCAACTACTAGTGCAGTACATCCACGTCTTCCAACGTTACTATCTTCAACCATATCATTAACGTGAACATCAATGATCTAATATTAATCAGTATGTTAAGATCAGACAAACAGATTAGAAATAGAGTATTAAAAATCAGTTCAAGTAATCAATTACATAAATGAATGAATTGATACAATCAAAGACGCTATAGGGAGTTTTCCAATAGTTTCAATCGTTTGAGCATAAAGATCGGGTTACCTCTAACATCAATATTTGGTTCAGAATTGTCTAAAATCAATTCCATACATGCTAAAAGTACCTATAATCTTAGAGATATGGTATTTTGAGGTCTTGCTGTTAGTGAAACCCACAGCATGTCACATAGGAAAATTACATGCAAGTTAATTTTAATAAATTACCTGCAAATAAGGCATGTCTGGATTTGACTCCCTCATAGGGAAATCCCTAGTACATGTAATAAAGAAAAACCTGGGGCAAAGCACGTTAGAAAAAATTGAAAATAGGGTATTTGAGAAATTTGGAACAAATCTAACTCAACTATCCAATGATTTCCCGAAGCTAGATTTGATCCTAAGAGAGTTCTTCGGAGACAGAACAAGGTGGATGGAAATGCAGTTGTTACAACACATAATATCAATACAGCCAGGCAGAATAGAAGACAAGGAATGGATAACCATCAAAGATTCGCATATCAATAGAATAATACTAGAAGCAATAGGTGATGATGATAAAAAAAATATTTTGAACGCAGTTCTTGACAAGCCAAGAATAATTTCAGAGATCTTAGAGATTTGCAAAATCCCCCAGACATCAGGGTATAGAAAAGTCAACAACCTGATCCAAAATGGGTTACTGATAATTCACGGGTATGTATCAACAGATGATGGAAGAACCATAAACAAGTACCAATCAGTGTTTGATAACATTCAGATCCACGTAGAGAAAAATAAACTTGCAGTACAAGTACAGCTAACAAAAGAATACCTGGACAAGAGCAGTATCTTTACCATGCACTTTCAAAACCTTATGACGCATATTCCTTAATTGACAAGTTTCTCACAATATAATATGATAGTGCAGTTTCACATGTGTAACATTCCATTACACACAGATCTCTAAAGAGTGTCAATTGTACTACAGTAACATGACAATGGACACAACCAACATTTCAATTTCTGAAGCCATGTTAAACATACAACCAAGTGAACACGAAGTATTGTATGATAGAATTAAAAATGAACTGTCAAAATTTGGGTTAACTTCAAACCAGTCGAAAGTTTTCCTGTTTTTAGAAAAAAATGGGTCAAGCACGGCAACACAAGTAAGTAACGCCCTCAAGGTACCAAGAACTGAAACATATCACCTTTTAACAAACTTACAAAACAGAGGTTTGGTGTCTGCATCGTTTCAGCATCCGATTAAATTCATTGCATCTCCACTTGATACAGCAATAAACATACTTATCAATACTGAAAAAGAGCGAGTCAAGAATCTGGAAAACAAAGAAAGAGACATAGTAGCGCTATGGAAAACTCTACCTCATTTTGGAATAAATAAAGAGGAAGTAAGTGACGGGAAATTCCAAATCCTACAAGGTTTGAACCAAATGTCTGGTAAGATAAGCGAGGTGGTTACAAATGCAAAAAAGTCCATTCTAATGCTTGCCACAGAAAAAGACTTGATGAAGTTTTACCATGCGGGCCTTTTAGAATTACTAAAGGATTCAAAAGTAGATGTACAACTTGTTTCATCATCCTCAAGTAAAACAGAGTATATTTTCTCAGATTCTTTGAGAAATAAAGTAAAAAGAATGCCACAGAAAATTAAAGAGGATTTGTGTTTTATAATAAAAGATGATGATGAAGTAATATTATTCATAAAGAAAACTAATGAAACTTCACAGAACATGCTAGCCATGTGGACAAACTCTTATTCTATGACATACACACTAAAATTATTATTTAGTTATATTTGGTCAAATTCTCGATATTTTAAATCTAAAAATGTGAAATAACCAAGAGTAAAAAATTTTACCATAATGAAAAAATAAATAGACTCTAAAACCCTAACGTGTGTATAAGCCTAAAAATCAGATCCCCATACATGATCTGAATTATGAAACCACCAGTTATGTACAGTACATACGGTAAACCAGGGGTGACCCACACATCATAGTCATAACAAAATGATGTTTTTTCGGCATGCTTTGGTGAAAAATCGAGGTGTCGTTTACCATCTATTATCTGCTCCATGTAGAAGCTATGTTTTGGATTCTTTGTTCTATATCCAACAAACATTGCCAACATTTTTTTAAAATTAGACTCCTCCTCAATGCCATTGAATATATCATTACCCTGAATCATAGATATCACATTTCTACCCAAGTTGATAAAAAGAGGAATTATAGTAAGAATTGCAGCATTTTCAAGTGTTGTGAAAGGGGATATTTGAAGTGAAGTTACACTAGACATAGGAGCAAGTCCTGCAAGAACTATCAGACATATTGCGTCTGCACCACCAAAAATTCCAAATCTCCACAATACTAGAGCAATAGGAGCTACAATCATAGACAGACCTATAGTTTTCAAAGCAATCCAAAAGTTAGGACTGACAAATAGTAGCAATATAGCAACACCTGAAAAACCAATCCATAACTTATCGTTAATTTCTCTTTTTTTAAGATCTATCAGAGATGCCAATCCAAGCATGACTAGAGATACAAAAATCCGCATCATGTTAAGATCAAAAAAACCTTCTAACATGTGATTTTTTCGCCTTGTGCAGAATAGGTTTTTAGACCAATTTCCAAAAGTGGAAGACCAGTCTTATATCTAAGAAATCGAGAGAAAGGAACATGAAATTTTTGCCATCTTTTCACAACCCACAGACTCGAGGATATACAACATATTATGCCATAGTTCTGGTGGTGGTAACAGGCGTGGTGATTTTGACCATGTTCCAAGTAATACATCAAAACATCATCCAAAACTCGATGACTTTCTTTGAGGGATATTTTTCATTATTTATGATAATTCGTAATGAAAAAATAGGTAGTGAATTTTTAAGACATGTTACGTATGTCAAGTCACTCACAATATCCTAATTTTCCTGCCTGTTGGATATTTTTTCTTTGAATTCTGTGATTAATTCTGATAGATTAAATTTTTCAGATATTTCTTCAAACATTTCTCTTTTCTTAAAGAGGGACACTCCAATTCCTGCAACTATGGGGATAGATAACATCAATGGATCAATACCACCCAGTATTGGTAGATTGTTTTTCGAAATATTTGTAGAAGAGTTTCCACTTACAAGGGGAGCATTAATTGTAATATCTTTTGAAGATGTAGTTATTTTATACAAACCGCCCGAGACACTTGCTTCGATGTGAGTTTGCCCAGAATTATCATCTATGAAAGTCATTTTTGCTTTGCCGTCAGAATTAGTAATGGAATCCATATTTTGAATTTTTACACCATCGTCCACCTTCCAATCAACATGAAGACCTTTTAGAGGAACTTGTTTGTATGTAGCAGTTATTTCAGATGACATTGGAACACCAGACTCACCAAAATCAGACGATTGTATGTTTACATCCGGTACAATACTTATTACATTGACATCAAATTTTGACAAAGGGATTTCATTTGCAAGAAGTGCAATTTCTGACGTGCCTTCACTTTTTGCATCAACATTAAATGTAGTAAAATATGCGCCACTGTTAATTGTTACACTGTCAGGCATCTGAATAACTGTTGGATCACTTGAAACGAGTTTTATTGTCATATCATGATCAGAGTATGTTGGCACTTGTTGACTATCCAGTAATTCAACTGAAAATGTATTTTGAAGTCCAGCAATAATTTTTTCAGGATAATCAAACTCTATCGAGTTTGGATTTGATGATGTGCCATCTATTGAAAAGGTTGAAGAAAAAACTGAAGATATAACAGACAAGCTTTGTAGACCATCTTTGAGCAATACACCATCAGATATCAGAATGGGTTGATCTTTGCTCATGGATAACACATCTGTTTGAATAACATTAGACGGAGAGACCATTAATGACAACTCACCAGTAGAAAAACCAAGAGCATTATCCTTCACAATATAGTACGCAATTGGAATTTTTGTATGTGTTAGAACTTTTGAAAGTAGTGATTCAGCCTTTAAGGAACTGAAATCTGCTGTAACTGAGCTTATTAACGGGGTTACAGTTTGCGGATTGTCAGTTACAACATCAAATGTGACAGGATTTGCGGTTTCACCAACTTGTGCAAATACAAGCGCAGCCTGTGAGCCTTTGTCCATCTGTACATCAGATACTGAAACAACTGACGGATCAGAAGAGTCAATGTTAATTTTCAAATTATCTTTTGCAATAAGCACGTTCCCAGAGGGATCTTCTAGATGTATTACACCTATCAATTCTTTTTGGCCAGTAGTCAAGATTGGAAGAGAATCCAGCCTTGCAGATTTGGTATCAAGTAAAGTGTTGTTAGTATTACTAGTCAGTTTGACAGGTGGTGAGACTAGATTTCCAGTTGCAGAAGCAGTCACATTAAAAGTCCCACTAGTTCCAGCAGTAACTTCAATTGGCACATATGACCAATAGGTTCCCTTTTTTATCACAGCCTGTTCACCGATTTGAAATAGTGGACTCTCCCTACTAGTATTAATTGTGCCAACGCCGCTAGCGTTTGTTACTTGTATATTAACAGGAATATCACTTTTTGCCAAAATCGGATTTCCAGATGCATCATGTAATTGCACAACAGCATATGTAGATGAAGCTGCATAGGCATTAATTGTTTTAGGATAAACATAAAGTTGCACCGTATTTTGAGAATCAACATTATTGACTGTAATTGATGTAGATACAGATTGCATGGATGTAGATGAAGCTGAGAGTTGTGCAGTGCCTGCACTGTTAACCACAATTTGACCAACGGCATAATATTCTCCTTTTTTAATTACCAGATTACTATCATGAGGTGTTACTATGTTATTATCAGATGTAGATATGGACACTGTCATGTCTGATGTCATAGGAGTTGGAACATCATTATCGTTAACACTTTCTACTGCAATGTAACCATACACTGGACCATTTGTGGCGTATGTAGAAGGAGTTGCTTTTATCATCAATTTTGTTGCAATATTTGAATTCGTGTAAACCGTTAGATCAAATTCATTTGAAGAAAATCCTGGTGCCGCAAGTGCAATTTTGGCATCACCTGCAGCAAAAGTCTTTATTTTGACTGTTGATATCATGTGAGTTTCATCTTGATCAATACCCATTATTTGCACTATGGATGGATCAGATGACGTTGCAATTAGTTTATCAACCGGAATATCACCTGTTGTCGAATAAACCTCGATTACACCATCTGAATTTTCTACAATCTTTCCAGGAATGATCTTCATTCCAAGATCTGCCGGAGGTGAGACATCGGCATATACTGGGAAAACTAAGAATGCCATAAACACTAGTACTAACAGATATCTCAAATTATTCATATTTGACTTTAAATTCAATATAAGATCAGGTATGACTTTTTTTATGACATACTATGACGGCTTGGAAAGTATAGAACCGATGTTGATTACGTGTAATTGTATCATGCCAATTGAAAGCAGAGTGATTATTGTGAGCAACATAGAAAACAAGAACCCTCCAGAATATGCCCCTTTAGTTATTTTACCAATAAAAAGACCAGCAAGCCAGGCTTGAGCTACAACAGCTATTGACACCACATCAAGTAGTGAATTAGACTGTGCTGATTGGGTATTGTTGTTATTGACAATATTTTTTCCTTTGTCAATTTCAGAAAAAGAGTCTATTGTCAGCAGCGTGGTAAATCCAGTGATAACTATCAACATGAAACCAACTATAACATATGGTTGTAACATATCGCGTTTATTTTTTGTAATATTACGGATTTTTTCACTTGCATCAGTAAGAGAATCAAGCGTGTTTACATTTCCCCCTCCAGCGGAGATTATTTCAAACAATATTCGAAAACTGACTAACACTTGAAAGTTTTTGATTTCTTTTTCTAGTGTTTCAAAAATATTGATTAGTGGAATACCCCACTCAAGCTTGTTTGCAATAGTGTTTGCCACGATATTAAATGACTTGAAGTCCTTTCTTTTGCATGCATGGATTATGCATTTTTCAGGTCCCATTCCAGCCTTTCTTGCTTCAGTTATATCACGGAGAATTTGAGGTGTTGCTTCTTCAGCATGAATGTTTCTGATATAGATTTTTTTAAATTTCATAGATGGCCAGATTGATGCCGCTACTAATGATATGCCCAAGATGTAGGCGTTGGCATGTATGTTAGAAAATAAACCAGATGCAATGAGGATTATTCCGATCAACATAGGCGGCAATGCAAACTTTAGAATTTTTTTTATTTTCAGTTCGGGTATGTTAGAATAGTTCATTTTTTGCACCATCTTCATAAATGCAATAGAAACTATAGGTGAAAAAAACAACAAAGCATATGGAGGTTGTGAGGGAGAATTATCACCCGAACCACTAAGTGGGTTGGACCCCATTGCTGCTACCAGTATAAAAACTGCCAGTATGACTATTTGCATTGTAAGCCATCCATGAACTACGCCACTGAGTTTCTCAACGGATTGTTTTTCTGCATTTTCAAGTCTATCGTACGAACCAGTCATTTTACTTTTTAGATAATTAACCACATTACCTCCACTTTGAATGGCAGAAACATATCCACTCAAAAATTCGCCTAGTGCTTTAGAGGAGGGCTTGTCCTTTGCTTGATCTAATGCAGTGAGTGGATCTATTCCAAGCAAATCAACTCTTTTGAGAATCTTAATTATTTCTGTTTGAATAACAGGTAAGAGATTAATTTCTTTTATTTTCTGCAACATGGTATAAGGACCAAGTCCGCTGGAAGCAAGCAATGACATTATAGTAATGAAATATGGTAACTCTCTATCGATTTTTTTATTTTGCTTTTTTTCGTAATCAGCTTGATCAAGTTTTTTCAGAGAAATCATTTAGACATTCCCTAATTCTATTTTTTGCAATAATGATTCCGGATCTCTATAATACTTTCCAACTATTTCGGCTACTTTTTTGTAATTTCGGATATCGTTTTCAAGCATCCATTTGAGAATCATGATTCTTTTTTCATGTTCCTCAAGTAGTTCATCAAGATTACGACCAGACGCATCTGCCATTTTTTTAAATAGATTACTATCTTTGAGATTATCATCAAAATTATCTGTTTTTGGATTCCATGAAAAAGCTGCATGTGAAGAATTTGATGATATTATCTCAGATACGGCAATAGCTCTTCTACTACTCTGTCCTGTAGAATTTTCCTTTACCCTTTTTATGACCACCGCACAGTTCATCAGAGAGATATATGCAGGCGGAATATCCATTGGCTTTTGTTGTAGTCTTTTTATTGCAGATTCAAGACCGTCTGCATGCATCGTACACAAACCACCGTGACCTGTAGCCATGGCTTGAAACATCACATATGCTTCAGAACCCCTGATTTCACCTACAACAATATAGTCAGGCCTGTGTCGTACTCCCGCCTTTATCAGATCATACATCCCAATTTCACCTTCACCACTCAAACCAAATCCACTTCTTGAAACTAGAGTGAACCAGTTTTCATGGTTGATGTTGATTTCAGCAACATCTTCTACTGAGAAAATTTTGTAATCAGGGTGAACAAGACCTGTAATCGCATTAAGTATGGTAGTTTTTCCGCTACCAGTTGAACCTATTATTATAAAAGATTGTTTTGCTTCTACCAACATCCAGAGATACGCTGCAATTGAAATGCTTATTGTTCCAAATTTTATCAGATCAATTACGGTGTAAGGATCTTCTCTGAATTTTCTTATTGTAAAGCTTGTTCCTTTAGGAGTTACTTCTTTTTGATATAAAACTGAGATTCTATGATTTCCTTGTAGAGCCAAGTCAGATATTGGAAATGCGGTGCTGATGTGTTTGCCAGCTCTAAACACAATTCGAGAAACAAATGAATTTAATTGTTCATTGGAACCATACTGAATATTTGTCGGTATGCTATCATAATTTCTATGCCAAATGAAAATTGGCTTGTCAGTCCCACTACAACTTACATCCTCTATGTTTACATCATGCATTAGTGGATCGATTAGGCCAAATCCTACAATATCGCGTTTCAGGTAATATTTCACCTTCTCCATGCTACTCATACTGGAATGATTCAAAAACATCTTCTCATTTTCCTTAAGTATTGCATTTAGATGGTCTTCAAAATTCTGATGGTCATCAGATTTTGATGGCGATTCTAGGCTTTCTTCGATGAGTTTGTAAAGCGTTTGAAAGATCATCGTATCTTCTCTGTTTAGACGTAGTTCATCCACAAAATATAGATATGTTGATTTTTCCTTATTATACAAAATATTTGCATAACTAAAAGGAGGCTGTAATGGATATTTTTTTACAATTTCATAACCTGATGGAATTTGATTTTGTCCTTCATCAATAATTTGTTTTTCCAGAAAAATTTCAATTTCGTAAGATTTTTTTGATTTATCTTTCATTTGTTAACCACCAAAAATAAAAAAGAAGAAAAAGAGGATATTTTTCAAACCTCCTATGATTTGCTTTCTACAGTAATTGATTGCGGTGCGCCTACGTTACCAGCATAGATTGCTACACTGCTTTGCGATCCAGCGTCTACTGTACTCAAGATCCCTACTGGGACTTGGAAGTATACTACTGCTTTATCACCTGGCTTCAAAGAAATCGGTCCAGATGCTTGTGTAAAGCACATAGATGGAGTAATACTAGCTGCACCAAATTCATTCAGATAGAATTGAGTGGGGTTAGTAGGACATCCAGCTGGTTGGACTCCATAACTTTGCATCATACCAGGTTTAACACCCGCATTAGCAGTTATGTATGCAGTTGTTGCAGTTCCAGTATAATTCAATTGGGACTGGAAGTTTGCAACAGTAACTCTAGTAGGATTACTGTCATAATACCAGTTTGCATACGGTATTTGAGTACCGCGTACATTAATCTGGTCTACAGACAATATTTTATCTCCACTATTTCGAATCTCTGCAGCTCCCCACACATAGGTTTGTGAGGTACCAGAGGTAGAGTTCACCCATACATGCGCACCTTGAGCTGTTACACCGGATGATTGAGCACCTGTCTGGAATAGGCTTGTACCATATAGTACAACACCCGTTCCAAGAACAACTGATGCAACCAAGATGATCAGTGTAGTTAGCACGGCACTGATTGCCTTTCTGTTCTTTGTTCTAAGGAACATATTCATTATTAGCAAATGTGGTAATGGAGCATATTTCACCTAGCATGTAATTTTGACTTACACCTAGTCTGATGAAACAGTCTTATAGACAGTGATAAATTTTGCCACAAGTTGTCCAAGATTAGAAGATCCGCGTATACTATTTCTAAAACGTTTTGAAGTGGATCTTGATACGCCTATAGCAATTAGAGAGATGCCAGAGGTATCAAGTTTTTTTGTAATTTTAGTAAGATACTGACTTATTTTCTCATAACCAGATGGATGCCCGTCAGTAATAAGAAAAATATACTTTCGTTCTCGTGTGTCACCTAATAGCATTCTGCGTGTCAATTCGATAGCATCTGGCAATAATGACAAACCGTTATTTTTTAACGACCCAATACGTGCCTGTACTTCGTGATCATATTTTTCTTCAAAATCTTTTAAAATTTGAAAATTATTATCAAAACTAAATAAAGCCCATGCATTAGATTTTCCTGCAAGATCATTTGCAGATTCAGCAATACAAACAGCAAATTCTTTTATTTGTTCAAACCTCAAACTCATACTTGCACTGTTATCTATTAAAATTGCCCATGCTTCTTCAACTCGCCTTATTTCATCTCGTTCAAAGACATCAACAGATTGTGATTCAGATGCAATGGATTGAATTACCATTTGCATGTTCAGATTACCAATTTGATCAGTCTTTGAGTCATCTAAAAAATTTGCCATCATTCGTATCTGTTGATGAACTCTCCTCAATAATGGAGCCACTTTTTCTTTAATTTGTAAAAAATTATAAAAGTTTCCTTGTGGGATAATAATTGAATCAAAATTAAGATCCTTCAAATTCTTGTGATATTTTCTAAGCATTTTTGATTTTAATTGCTCAGCTTTTAACCACAATTCATCTAGTTTTACAATATTTTTTTGAAATAACCCACATGGTTCAAAATCTGGACTTTTTTGAGCAGTCTCCAGTATTTGTCTAGCATCATGCCTTTCACAATAGGGCATAATTTCCCCAGGTAATAATTCTCTATTTTTATAAAGCCAATTTGCAAATAAGACCACATTGTCTGGTTTGTTCATCACGCCTGTCCGCATATTTACAATTTTTGATTCATTATATACACCAAGAAATTTTAAATTGTTTACATCCCAAGAGTTACAAGAACTTTTTCTAATCGCCGACATCAATTTAAGTTCAATATTTTTCATGTTTTTCCAGATCTCAGAATCAGTGTGAGTGATGTATTTTTCAACAGACAAATCTTCGATATAATCTATTATACGTAAACAAACATCCTCTGTCTTGAATTTTTTCCAAGAATCATATATTGAATACCTTGAAACACAGGCATGGGCTGCAAGATGATAAACGGTAGCCAAAAATAAGCACCAAAGATTCTGTCTACCAGTAACGGTGTCGTCAAACAGTACACCTTCAAACAGATATTTGTCATTTTGTTTTTTTGGCAATGGAATAATAATTTTGAGATCAGAATCATACTTTATCACAGGAAATAATGTTCTTTTTGAAAAAACTAGATTTATACTGCCTGATTTTATCTGAGAAAAATTGTAGAAAATATTTTCGACTAATTCTAAAAAACTTGGTTCTTTTTCTTTCATCAGATTCCAGCTATTTTACAAATTATTTTTCTTACAATCCCTTGAACTTCCATGTCATCACTAGTAAGCGAAATTATTGTTTCCTCTGCCGCATCTTTTAGTGACGCACCATCAGAAATCAGCAATGCCCAGTTTAAGAGATCACCTATGGATGGACCATATGGAAGATCTCCTGATTTGTATTGTTTTCGTAATTCTGCACCAACTCTAACTATTATTTCCGCATCCTGTCTGCTTAAGCCATTAGTTTTTTTAATTAAAAGTTCTATCTCTTTTTCATCAATCTTGGAACCTACACTCATGTAGTCAAAGTTTAACCATACACTCATTCTTCTTCTCATTGCAGCGTTTATTGGTTTAGTACCTGCAAATTCAGACGATACAGGATTCATGCTGATTATTAAAAAAGCATCCCTATGTCGTTGAATTATTTCATTATCTTTTTCTGTCAAAACCATGTGACCTCGTTGATCTAGAATGGGGTTAAGCCTTGTAGCAATATCTTGTTTCATCATATTTGCTTCATCTAGATACAATATTCCCCCATGTCTGCTCCAAGATGTTATCAATCCATCAATCCAATTTTCTTTTCCAAGGCCGATATATCTTCCAAAAAGATCAAAGACTGATGTTTGTAAACCGCAATTAATCTCCCAGATTGGAAGACCTGCAAGCTCAGCTACCAGATATACAATATGTGTTTTCCCAGTTCCACTTGGTCCTATAAGTGCGCATTGTTTAAAAAATGATAAAGCCCTTGAAATTCTTTCAACATATTTTTCACCATTATCAAGATATGGGGGAATGTCTCTGGGTATGAGTTCAGACATCTCAGGTGAAAATGAAAATTTTTCTGGGTCGAGGTATTTTTTTATGTCATAATTTTTAGATAATGCATGTGTACTTTTTTTCAACATGGAAACGTGGATATTCAGAGTGAAATTTTCGTCATTAATTTTGGAATTTACGACCTCTTTCATTCTTTGATCAGGTGGATTTTTTATACTCACATGATGGGTTTATGTCAAGCATACTAAAACACATGACATGTATCATCAAACTACAGACAGGCGGTTAAGTTTCATGATATTTTCTTATATTTGTGAATCTAAAAATAGAGATAAGCTCTGTATCATTTTCCAAGTTAAAAAACGAACATGATTTTGTTAAATACAACATAGAGGCATCACTCGACGAAGTCAAAAACAGAGATTCTGAAATTGTATTAAAATACAGACTTGTTCTCTTGTCCAATCCCACAAATGCCAAAATAACCATAGAGGGTACGTCTACGCTTTATGGAGATCAGAATGATATATCAAAACAGCTAAGTCCAGACGAAAAAAACATTCCAGTGATTTTAAATTTAATATATCAAGAAATCTTTCCACTATTTTTCATCATGTCAAAAAGCATGCAGATACCATGTCCTGCATACAGACTATCACAAATGGCATATACATCACAGACAGAAAAGATTGTCTCAGAATCTCTGCATGAATCAAATAATAATCCCATCGAATTCTCTAGCCAAAGCGAGCTAGGTGAGCAAGTTGAAATGATATCAACACTAGAACAAGATCACGTCATCGAACAGCAGATGTAAGAATATAAAAGATTACACATGGTAGTAAAAACTTCCTGGATAAAAAATAACCACATGTTAGAACATTTTTATTTTTTATCAGACTTTTTGTTCAATCATATTTCCTTTACAGATACATTAAAGTTTGAAAATGTTGCAGTACCACCAGTAACAGCGTATTTACCTATCTGGATGAAGATCTTTTGATTAACAGTCAGTCCCGTAACTTGTACTACATTACAATCAGTCTGAGATTGTGCAGCAGTAGATGAGGTCATACTTTTAGTTGTACCTACAACAGTATTTCCTACTGCAGTACCCTCGGATATTAATGAAGTACCGTACCGCACATCAAATTTAGCACCATCGCCAGCGATACTATTTTGCATTTGTCCACAAATAGCAATTTCTGCTCTACCAGTTACTTGGGGTGTAAATGTAGCAAATAGATTAGACATAACACCAGTTGTACTTGTGGTTGTTGTCGGATTAGTTGGACTCGTAAAATTAATTTGAGGTTTTACAGAGGTAATCACTACAACATTTTGTGATGCATTGTTATAGAGATATCCGTTCTTGAGAGAAGCCTGGAAATTAACTTTGTAACCACTAGTACCATTGATTTTATAATCCCACTTGAAAAAAGTCAGATCTCCGTTATTCAAAAGAGGGTAAGAGGTTGGAATTGGACCTGAAATTAGAGTGGTTTTACCAAAACCTGTGAGATTCTGGACAACCATATTTGCTTGAATGTTTGAGAGGGCTCCACCATTTGTCATATTATTTGTAACACCTAGAAGTAGAGTAGTGTTAAAATTATTTGGTCCTGAATTTGGCAATACAAATAATTGCAGATATACTGGAGATTGGCTTGCAGAGTTTGCAAAAAACTCTTTGACATTTCCACGCATAGTGACTAGTTTAAGATCATATCCGTGAGTCGAGTTGATATAAAGTGGTAGATTTTGTCCTATTTTGGTAAGAGAGTTTCCAGGATACACAACTTGATTAACATCATATTTTGAAACACCTGATGTGATATTAGATTTATCCAATATCCACAATCTGTTAATAGTTATTGGGATATTTCCGGAGTTTTGAACCGTGATATTGAATTTATTGCTATCAACTGCCACCTTGGTTATTGAAAATTCCTCATGATTCGCGTCAGCATCAGATTGGCTTTTTGTTACAAACGCGTCAGTAAAATTATTTAACAAATTCATATCATAAGTAACAAAGGTTACAGCAGTTGTGAATATTATGATAAAGAAGACTGCTCCGACAACTGTGCTTATGCCTCGCCTATGCACGATATTCACCCTTGTGTAAAATACAAGTTAATTCATAACAATCCACATAGAAAGATAAAGACATTGATTCAAATAACATATGTTAAAAATAGTTTTAATCTTCGATAAAGGATTCTGGATGTCATATAAAATAATTACAAATTATTAGAATTTTATGATTTAATTATGAAAATTTGTAAAGGTGCACGTAGTAACTCCTCTAGGAACTGTTACAGTCACTTTCGTGGCGTTTGGTTGAGTATATTGGTTATCACAAGTAATACCTTGAAGTGACCATCCAGGTGCAGGAGTTTCCCCTATTGTATACACACCAGGATCTACAAAGAATACTCCTGATTTACCTGTTCCAGGATTTCCAAGTTGTATAGTAGTAGTAATTTTAATGTCAGAACCTGTTGTATGACGTTCTGCAGAAAAAAAGTCAAAAGAGTACACATTTCCAGGCGAAATTCTGAGGTAATTCTGCATGGTACTCAAAGTTATTGAGCCGGGTGCTGTAGAATGAACACCACCTAAATCCATAGCGAGTTTTTTATTTATAAAAACCCAAACATCATCATCTCCTGCAAAATCAAATTTCTCATTACCTTGGTATGTAAATGAACTATGGATCTCATACGTGAATCCAAAATTATGAGGCCTTCCAAGACTATCATTACCACTATTGCCAAATAATTGATTATCTATCGGAAAGAAATACTGATTATCATATTGCCATGTAGGAGGATTTTTACTTATTTCATTCAATGTAATATTCAGTTGTTTTTTTATATTAGTACCAGATGCATCATGATACCACTTGTTAAACCACACAGATCCATGATCAAGGGAATAAAAAGTCCCATTGTTGTAAACCGGTTCCCCATCAGAGCCAAGATTAGGCATAACAATATTTTTGACTACTGTGAAATTGCAAGGGCAAACGGCTTCAAAATCAGGATCTGCGCCACCATGTTGCCATGCTGAGCCATTAAAATCGCGAATAGTACCACTTAGAACCATACTGCCATTTGCATTAAGATTTACAGCATTATGATTACCTGAAGTTTGAATCCAGAAATTTCCCAGATCCCCATAATAAGAAAAATTACCATCTGCCTGTTTTGCTATCTTGTTGATAATCAACTGCCCGTCTGCAGGCGTACCAAGATGATGTGTAAATATGGAGCCACGGTCAGTAATTAACGAGATATCAATTGGATCTCCTGCCCAATCATAATTTACTAATTTGGAAAAGGTGTTACCGGGTGAAACCGCTATTGGAGGTATTCGCAAATCCAAGGAATGTATTCCCTTTATTTCAATTTCTTTGACATTGAGGCCGTCAATTCCAGTGTTTATAAAAGTGATATTGAGTTGTTTTTGCGCAGTCGCATACCATTCATGTTGAGGAGTGATAGATTCTTTAATTTTATTTATATTCGTAGAGTAAGTGTCATCAATAATCTTTTCATTTTTGTTGAGATTGTCGTTTGCCCATGAAACACCGATAATACCTATTAATGAAATTCCCACAAGTAAAATTGCGCTACTAATTACAGTCGATACTCCTTTTTTGTAATGATTAGAATATTTTAATGGATTATTTTTGTTCCACTTTCTCATATATTTATCATGAACAATTAGCTCAAAGGATGATAATTAACAAGTGTCCGTATCGAGATGTGACATAACTTTATTTTGTCTACAAACGTTGCAAAGATTTTTTCATTTTTTAAATTAATGCTCATGGTGATATATCAGTGGTAATGATTGAACCTTTGGCAGTAGTTACTATTATGCTCAACGGAATTTTACTTGTCCAAACATAAGATATCTTCGTTGAATTTGTTTTCTGTGGAAGAATATTTCCATGTGTAATTGGAACATCTACAGTCTTTGTAGAATTTTTGATTTTCATGTCCGTAATAGTGATACCTGATGAACCAACATTATACAATGTAACATTAATGAATTTTGAGGGAGATGTGCCAAACCAGGTATTTTCTATTACCACTTTTTCAGTAACCATATTGACATTAGATGTATAAAGTGAAGTTATAACAGATTTTGATGCAGAAAGACTAGTGTTAGACCACATGACTACTGCAGAGCCAAGAATTACAGTGGTTACAAGAAGTATCATTCCAGTGACTATAGAACTTACTGCCCTATGATTAGAAAAATTTTTCATTCTCGAATTTTTGGTCATTTTGTTACTAATATTGATAGATGTGTATTGTCTAAAACTGACTAGTACAGGAAAACTTCTAATTAACAAATCATATCAAAAATAATTCAAAGTACACAATAAAGGATTAATTACAAATGCAATGGTGTGCCAGGTTGTAATAGCGAACAAATACCAGGAATCATGTCCACAACACATTATAGAACCATCATGTGCCAGACAATGAGACACTTTTGATATCCAATACATAAAGAATTCAAATGTTATTAGTGTAATTTACAAATACACACATATCTTTTTCATAATAAAACCCGAATTTTTTGTACATGTCTGCATCAGATAGTACAAATTCAGACGAGTTAGCATCAGCAGCAAAAGCATTAGACGATCTTGTAGAGGAGGCCATTCAGATTTATGAACTAGACAAGGAAAAGACCAACATAACAGATGAATTATACAATTCCTTAAGAACAATAACTAGCTATTTGGGGTTTTCAATTGATGTTGATCCTGCACTATTGAACTTACCACAATATACCAGAATAATTCTCATGCCATCTCTTGATTTACTTATCATAAAATCTAATTTTAAATCAGAACAGAAAAGATTGGATCAGCTTAGTTTAGACGAAATATCAAACATTCTAAAATTGATCATTCCAAATATAATAAACATGGCAAGATCAGACAGGGTTTTAAAGAATCAGAAAATTGCATTTGTGCGTGAGGCTACAAAGCGGCTAAAACGACTTCCAGGTTCCAGTACTGAAGACATGATTGTCAATAACGCTTCGTTACACGTAGAAGGAGTATAGCAAAATTGAGAGAGGAAATTATGCATTTTCATTCTATTGAAGAGCTCCAATTACATCTTGGAAATAGTTTGAAAACATTAAAGAAAAAATCTGAAGAATATTCTGAGATAATAGGAGAGAAGATTAGGTTTGAAAATACAACAAATGATTCCACAGAAATTACAGAATTAAAAGAAAAACTTGAAGGTACTGTAGATTCAAAAAAGAAAAAACCAGTAAAGAAAAGAGAACAATTGACTAACTGGCATGACTTGGGTCCAATTTCATTTTATGACGGAATAGGAACAAAAGGTGAGCTTGAAATTCATTTCAAGGCACTAGAGAAGACAAAAATAGAGATAGAAAAAATAGAAAAGATCAAAAGTGCCGTAGACAACCTGATTTCAAAGGGCATAAAAAGGGAACTTGGGTGCATAGCATTACTAAATCACGACTTGACACTTCAGGTCTGTTTTGTAAAAATAGGACAGCCAAAGGCCAAATTCTCATACAAGTCAGTCTTTACTATACCAAGTGAGATTATTCATGAGATCAAAATTTAGTATTTCCCCAAACATCATTCAAATAGATTCAACAACGTACTAGATAATGTAAATTTCACATTATGATTTGAGTTAGATAGTAAGTCGTTAGACCACGTACCATTCTGATTCTCAAAATCTGAAAAATGTGACTTGTAAAATTTGACGCAATGTGACATGCCATGGCACATATCACTTAAAGGAATCAAAAATGAGATGCAACTATTGAAATCAAAGATTTCTAGACCAATGGAGAAAATATAATGGATCCTCATTTAGAGATGAAAGAGGACGAGATGTCAGCATCAATATTTGATGCAGACTCGGGCTCTGTCAGATATGAACAAAAGGTAACATGTGACAAATTAAAAGACGAGCTTGCCAAATTCGGACTAACATCAAACCAAAGCAAGGTTTACATCTATTTGGGTAAATATGGCTCAAAGACAGCACCTGAGGTATGCAAGGCGTTAAAGATGCCAAGAACAGAGACATATCACCTTTTAACCACGTTGCAAAACAAAGGACTGGTCTCAGCTACATTCCAGCACCCTACCAAATTCTCAGCAGAATCATTGAATAAAGCAATATGGGTTCTTGTCAACGCAGAAAAAGAGCGAGTCAACACTTTAGAAAATCAAGAAAATGAGATCAAAAAACTGTGGGATTCCATCCCAGAGTTTAGCACAATTCAAGAAACTAGGGAAGAGAAATTCCAAATGTTGGAAGGGACTAATCAAATAAACAGCAAGATAAAAGAAATGATCAAAAGTGCAACCAAGGAATTTCTCATACTAGGCGCAGAAAAGGACTTTTTAAAGTTCTACCATGCAAATCACCTTGAAAACTTTGAAAATTCAGAGATTAATTTCAAATTATTGTCTTCTATTTCTGAAAATGCCTTGTACATTTTTGATGACATGGATACCTCAAAGATTAAGAGAATCCCATCAGGTGTACACGATAATCTTTGTTTTTTGATAAAAGACGGTAAGGAAATAGTGCATTTTATAAAAAATGCAAACCAGACATCACCGCAAATGAACGCCATGTGGACTGATTCAGAGACATTAGTTTATTCCATGAAGACGCTTTTTGATTTATTTTGGTCCACATCTGAAAACATAGACAAGTAACCTATGGAATCACTTGTGGATACATTATCTGAATACCCATTTCATTTAATTTCATTGGGAAAATCTGTTCACTGTGTTTTGAGCCTCGCATCTTGAGAACTTGGATTGTTCGCTCCATAGAATATTCTTTTCTCACATGACATAACAGTATAACACCTGATGACACATACCATTCAATAGGAGATTTTTCATATGAATCCACTTCTGAAATCAGTATAGACATACAGTGTTGATCTTCTAGTGCATAAACTAGCCCTTGGAGACCTTGCCTGATGTAGAAATTATTTACATACTGCAATGTAAGAACTGTGAGCGAGTCCACAACAACTCGTTTTGCACCTATTTTTTTGATGCTGCTAAGTATAAGCTGTGTCAAGTGCATAAACGGCAACGGTTCTCCTTGGTAAAAAGATTCGTCCAATGCAATAAAGCCCTCTTTTTTCTTGAAAGGTCTTGCGTCAATAATCATAATTTGTCCTGCATCTATTAATTTTTGAATGTCCCATCCAAGTGATTTGCAGTCATTTTTCAGTTCAGCAGGGCTTTGAGAGAGTGTCACAAATATTCCAGACTCGCCAAAATCTTTTGCGCCAGAATATAGAAATTGCATTCCAAATGTAGTCTTTCCACTTCCAGGTGGTCCGGATAATGATATTGTCTTTCCTTGTTTGAATCCCCCAGTCAGCACAGAATCAAATCCAGGAATTCCGGTTCTTACCTTGATTATTTCCTCACTCATCATGTAAAAATCTGGAAAATTGTATTTAAAGAAGAGGGAGATTTTACAAATAACAGAATGTAACATGTGAAAATAACCAAGATATGAAAACCACGTCACACTCGATAACTATTTTTAAAACAGATTATGCATCAGCATGGTGACCAAAACTCTTGGCATAATTGGTGGGGGACAGCTTGGAATGATGTTAGCCGAGGCAGCAAAGAGTATGCCAGAACATATTTCAAATATCATAGTTTTAGATCCGACCAAAAATTGTCCTGCCTCCAGAGTAGGAGCAAAACAAATTATTGCAGATTTCAAAGACAAAAATGCCATTGTAGAACTATCACTACAATCAGACATCATCACTTATGAGATAGAATCAGGAGATAGTAAAGTGTTAGAATCATTACATGACGAAGTCTCAATCAATCCTTCTCCTACTACACTTAAAATAATCCAAGACAAGTATCTCCAAAAACAATTCTTGCGCCAAAACAACATACCTGTTGCAGAGTTTGACATAATAGAATCATTAGAAGATCTTGAAAAAAAAATCATTGACTATCAATATCCAGCGTTACTCAAGGCACGACGCGATGCATATGATGGGAGAGGGAACTTTAAGATAGAAAATCAATCCCAGATAGAAACCGCATATCGGCAATTTTCTGGAAGACAGACCATGATTGAAAAATTTGTTGATTTTAAGATGGAGGTATCAGTCATAGCAGCAAGAAATATTCATGGCGAGATTGCTACATATCCACTTGCAGAGAACATTCACAAAAATAACATACTTGAGATTACGATTGCACCTGCACGAGTTGACAGCAAGATATCATCAGAGGCAGACAGGATTGCCAAGAAAACAATGGATGTATTCCATGGTGCAGGTGTATTTGGCATTGAAATGTTTGTAACAAAAGATGACAAGGTTTTGATAAACGAGATTGCACCAAGAGTGCACAATTCTGGACACCACACACTGCAGTCAAGCGATACATCGCAGTTTGAACAGCACCTAAGGGCAATACTGGGATTACCCCTTGGAAGTACAAAATTAAAACACACTACAGTCATGTGCAATATTTTGGGGCCAAAAGATTTTGTTGGTAGATACAAGCCAATCACGTTGGAGCAAAAAGATGGAGTATATCTCAAGATGTATCACAAAGACGAGGCCAAACCACAGAGGAAGCTAGGCCACTTTAACGTAGTAGATGAGCAGAACACAAGCGATGTGGATACATTATTAGAAAAGACACTTGAGATAAAAAATTCTATCAAGTTTATTCAGGATTAGATTATTTTTTAGTTAGTGCAAATATGCCGCCTGCGCCATAAGCAACCGCAATCATTATTCGTGATGTAATAACAGCAGTTGTCTGATTTGATATCAGTGATGTATCAAGCATTATTGCAATAGGTATTGCTGCAAGCGATATTGCTCCCACTATGATTTGTTCCAAGTTTACAAGGCTACTGTATTTTTTCATAAAGAAAAATGTCGATGTATTTCCAAGACCTATTCCAAACAAAATAAGATACTGGTACAGGTGTGGGGCAATCCCTATTGCTGCAAATGGAGCAGCCCAACACAAACCATTTATGGCTTTTACCATCGGAGGCCATGAGACACTGTTTTTCATACGGCCCTTGATAGAGGACAGCATGGTCCTGAATTTTCCAATAATTATTCCAAATGTTATTGCGAAACTTCCAAACCAGATTATGCCATAGTAGAATATTGGCTCCTTGTGCTCAAACGATATTTCACTTAAAATGGAAGCAGTGCCAACTGCTATTGCCACGCCTACGAACAAAATTCCAAACGCGCGTCTTACTTCCAAAGGAGATTTTTGCACAGTTTAAAGTCAGATTCATCTCAGATATAATTTAAGAGATTGAGTTACACCAGTAGAAAAATACAACACGCAAAACCGTTGAGTTTAATTATTTAATTCGGCCCTGTCATATTCTATGTCTTATTCAAAAAAACCCTTGATTGGCATCATAATGGGATCTAGTTCAGACAGCAAGGTAATGCACTCTGCTGCAACAGCACTAGACGAGTTTGGAGTAAAACACGAGGATCAGATTGTCTCGGCCCATAGAACACCCACAAGGTTACTAGATTATGCAAAACATGCAGAAAAACAAGGATTCAAGGTCATCATAGCAGGCGCTGGAGGCTCTGCGCACTTGCCAGGGATGATAGCATCACACACAACAATTCCTGTAATTGGGGTCCCAATAATGGTCTACAATGACAAGACAAACTCTGACAAGTTCAAGTTTTCAGCATTTGGTGGGCTGGATGCGTTATTGTCAATATCAGAAATGCCAACAGGCTCACCTGTTGTAACAGTTGGAGTAAACAAGGCTGCAAATGCAGGCCTGTATGCAATAAAGATTATCGCAAATGAATTTCCAGAATTAAAAACCAAACTAAAAAGACACAAGGAAGTCCAACACAGGTCAGTTCTAAAAGAGTCAGATGAGATGAAAAAACTAGGCTTGGCCAAATTTGCAATCAAGAAATTCAAAAAATAAGATTTCAGTTTCCTCTGCTTGATATCTGCATTACAGGAATTGAAAAGTATATCGGATATATTTTTCCAGTAGTCGGATGATTATAGTTCCATCGTTTGTCTTGTGGATCGATTTTCATAAACTGTACGGCCATTTCATGAGACAGCATTTTGTATGTTTCTTCACCAATTGTCATTTGATTTGGTTGTGCAAGTGGCAAGATTTTCGAAGCAATTGTTATGCTGTGTCCTATCAAGTCAGGCTCTGAACCCAAAACAACAATCCTGTTTTTACCAACATCTATTCCAATTCGTACATTGATTTTTGGCAACCCAAAACTTGCAAACATTGGATTCAGAGAATGAGTCACAAGCATATTCATGGACCTTGCACAACGGACAGCATTTTCTGCCATGTTTCCAAAGTCTTTTAGCTCAGGGAAAAATGCAATCACTGCATCTCCAGCATATTTTAGAACAAAACCTGCATGTTTTGACACCACTACAGACATTTCTTCAGAAAACACTTTGATGAGGCCAGAGAGTTCTTCTGAGCTAAGTGATGTTGCAATTTTAGTAGACCCTACAATGTCAACATAAAGAACTGCAGTATTGATCTCATTTTCAGGCCACAGACTCAAGAATCTGTTTGAGATGTACTTGAGAAATGCTTGAGAGTAAGAATCACTTTGTTTTCTTTTGTATAACGAAAAATTTCGCTGTATTCTAGTCAGACTTTGAATCACAAACGCGTCATCAGGAGTCATGATTTGAAACTTTTCAACAGGTTTTACTTGAGC
Source organism: Nitrosotalea sp. (assembly GCA_025451075.1). Classification (GTDB taxonomy): domain Archaea; phylum Thermoproteota; class Nitrososphaeria; order Nitrososphaerales; family Nitrosopumilaceae; genus Nitrosotalea. Next base: position 29,247 of record JANWLA010000044.1, read on the forward strand.
GATTACAGATTCTAGGTTTTCAAGAGGTACAAACTTTTTTTCTATTACATCATAGTATCCTTTTTCACCCTCTATTGCCTGTGGTTCAAGTTTTACCTTGCTAGTGGTAAGGCCAAATGGAAAAGACGTTTTTTGTTTATTTGCGGCAATTAATATCACACTGTCATATTCACTTAGTGCCAGCCCTTGTTCATTTTCAACTCCTGAACTAATGTCAATTATACGCGAGATTGGAAATATCGAAATTTTGCCGGTGTTAGAGTTTGCTCGTATTACCTCAATTACATCATGTTCAGAATTGTCAGATACAGTTGTCTGCAGTATAAATTTGTCCCTAAATTCAGATCTGTACATACCAGTTCCCTTTGCAGCATGAACTTCAGAGCCAACAGTACTGCCCCTGCTTTTTGCTTTTACAATATTTACAGTAATTCCCATCATATCAAGTGCATCAGTCACAGCAGTCAAATCATTTCGTGGCAATTCTGCTTCGATTCGTATCATTTCCAGATATTCCAGACTAGCTATCACATATAGTAATTTAAACTAGTTTTTAATTTGCGTCTCATGATATAGACATTCATAACTTTAATTTACGATACTTCAAGAAAGGATGTCTTGGAATTAGGCGAGATTCTATATAGTGTGATTTCAGAGTATGGAGAACAAAGGATACTCTCAGATATCATCCAGGGTGAAAGCTCGGAGGTCATAAAAAGTATTTTTGCGCAATGCCTGTCAAAGATAGAAAAAGAAGATGAAATAAAACCTGATACACCAATATCAGTCTCTGAGGGGTTGATGCATTTTTTGCTTACTGCAACCATGATTCCAAGCAAGCGCAAGACTGTATTCCAATCAGTTGACATTGACATTGCTGTTCCCGATACAGTAACACTTGGAGCCGCACCACAAGACGTCATTTTGATTTCTTTTCCAAAGACCGACGATGCAAATTCAATCAAATCTCAGATTGAGAACATGAAAAAGATCCAGCCAAACCCAGGCAACATATGGATAGTTCTTGAAAAAGAGATGCAATTTGATGCCAAAACATATACCCTCAAAGATTCCATGACGTTTTCAAATATCATAAACGACTTGATTGGTTTTACATCAAACAAGAAACAATCCAAGTTAAAAATTTTTAAGATATAAGAGACTTGACATCAACATTTTTTTCAACATGTGAGACCATCATCTCTGGGTTGTCATAATATTTGATAAATGGCAATACACCCAATATTGGAACATTTGTAATTTCATGTATTGTCAGAGAAGCATTTTTCTCTTCAGGCCCACCATTCTCATCATAATTGTTTACCAATATTCCCTTGATCGGTATTTTATTATCACGACATGTCTTGACTGTCATCATGGTGTGATTCAGAGTTCCAAGCGTAGATCTTGTAACAATGATTACCTCAAGGCCCATGTCTTTTATCAGGTCTGACACAAAGTAGTCCCTAGTCAAAGGGGTCAATAGTCCACCTATTCCCTCAACAAGCATCATTTGGTGCCTGCTCTGCAATTTTGCAAATTGCTCAAAGATTATTTTTTTGTCAAACAAAATATCAAGTGCCTTGCTTGCATCATATGGAGAAACTGGAAGCGGCATAAATACCGGATTTATTTCATCTTCTGCATCATGCACTCCTGCAGCATTATACAAAACAGACACGTCAGACGACTTGAAACCAGTTTTTTGCAGTACCCCAGTTGCCACAGGTTTCATAACACCAACATCAATTCCCAGTTTTTTTATGCAGGTGACAAGTGCAGCTGTAAGTGTTGTTTTGCCAACACCTGTATCAGTAGCAGTGATAAAATATGATTTCATAAGAGCCAGTCACCATTGTCATTTAATAATGCACTTATCATTATTAATCCCAATTCAATGGAAAATTCCATGCGCAGTTTTGTCTGGCATCCATATACTCAAATGAATGACTGGAAAAAATTTGATGTAATCTCAAAAGGCAAGGGGATGTGGCTCTATGACAAACACGGCAATGCCTTGATGGATGGAGTAGCAAGCATGTGGTGCAATGTGTGGGGGCATTCTAATAAAGAGTTGACAGATTCCATGATAAAACAGACAAGAAAGCTGCAGCACTCGTCATTGTTTAATTTGACAAATGACAAAGCGGAAGATCTTGCAGAAAGGCTAGTAAAACTTGCCCCTGAGATGCACAAGGTGTTCTATTCTGATGACGGCTCTACAGCAATGGAAATCTCTGCAAAGATGGCATTGCAGTACTGGAATAACATTGGGGAGAAGAAGACAAGATTTGTCTCACTTGAGAACGGATACCATGGCGATACCATAGGTGCCATGTCACTTGGATATGTCCCACTTTTCTTTTCAAAATTCAAGTCCGTGCTGTTTCCAGTCACAAGAATTCCAACACCAAATAGATACAGAATTCCAAAGGGTTACTCGTTTGAGGATTACCAAGAATTTTGTCTTGAAAAAATTGAAAAAACATTTTCAAGAAATGATGACATTGCAGCATTTGTGATGGAAAGTGGGGCACAGATAGCAGGTGGGGTTGTTATTTATCCAAAAGGATTCCAGAAAAAAATAAGCAGGATGTGCAAAAGATACAACGTTTTGCTCATACTTGATGAAATAGCAACAGGTTTTGGGAGACTGGGGTCAATGGTAGAATACCAAACCCAAGAAAGCATTCCGGATATAGTATCGTTTGGCAAGATGTTATCTGGAGGATACCTTCCTCTTGCAGCTACACTTGCAAGCAAAAAAATCTATGATTCTTTTCTTGGAGAATACAAAGACATGAAGCACTTTTTCCATGGACATACATTTACTGGAAATCCATTAGCATGTGCAACCGCCCTTACAAATATTTCATTATACAAAAAATACAATCTAATGGCAAAGATCAAAAAACGTGCGGCACAAATGGAATCCTACATAAAAGAAATTTCCAGATTAGATCTAGTTGGAGATGTAAGACATGCAGGCATGTTGATGGGAATAGAGCTCGTATCTAGCAAAAAGGCAAAGACTCCAATATCCCCTCAAAAACGAGTACCTCAAAAGATTTTCATCGAGGCAAAAAAACATGGGATCTACCAAAGAACACTAGGACACATAGTAATGGTCATTCCACCTCTTGCCATATCAGAAAAAGAGTTGGATTTCCTACTAGATGGGACGATAAAGACGATAAAAAACGTCTCATCTCAGATATAACCTCATAACCACATCAAACACTATAACCATCGGGGTATCAAAATATGTGGTCATACCAAAATGCCACAGATTCGAATCTGCCCTACATGTAACAAGGTCTTACAAACAGGTGAGATTCACAAGTGCTCTAATACAACATTAGAATATGGTACATGTGAAAAATGTGGTCAAAGATACTCCAAGTCAAGACCACATGTTTGCACTGTAAGAATATAGAAATGTGCAAATTCATTGTAAACCACTATTACATATCAGGTTTACAGTTAAAATAATCTTAATTAATGGATTTAAAACAGAGTAAACATTGACCAGTGAAGCTGATTTTATAATTTCTTGCAGAGATAAGGTACTGGCAGGACATGACATTTCACAAGAGGAGGCAGAAAAACTCATCAACATATCAGATGATTCACTGCATTTACTTTCTGATGCGGCTAATGAAATTACCAGAAAGTTGTGTGGAGATATAGTAGATGTCGAAGCCCTAATAAATGCAAAAAAAGGCAAGTGCCAAGAAGATTGCTCGTTTTGTTCCCAGTCCGCATTTTTCAAGACAGGTATTGACACATACAAACTGCTACCACCAGAAACAATAGTTCAAAATGCAATGCTTGCAAAAGAGGATGGAGTAAAAAGTTTCTGCCTGGTTTGTGCATGGCGAGGTCCAACAGAAAAAGATTTTGAACAAATTTCTTCAATCATAGAAAAAATAAACCAAGATGTTGGAATAGAGGTAAACTGTTCACTTGGTTTTATCAGCCAAGACATGGCAATAAAATTAAAAAAACTTGGAGTAAAACGTTACAACCACAATCTGGAAGCACCAAGAAGCTTTTTTGAAAAAATATGTACCACGCATACATATGACGACAGGATGAAGACAAATCTCATTGTCAAAGATGCTGGCCTGGAATTATGCTGTGGAGGAATAATTGGCATGGGTGAGACAAGAATGCAAAGATTAGAGCTAGGACTTGATCTTGCAGGACTTGACCCAGAAGAATGCCCAATCAACATGCTAGTGCCTCAGAAAGGAACGCCGCTTGAGTTACAGACAAGACTTTCAATAACTGAGATACTTCGAACAATTGCAGTCTTTAGGTTTTTGATGCCAAGAACAATACTCAAAATTGCTGGAGGAAGAGAGGTTTACCTTTCAAACGACCAGGAAAAAGTGCTGCTTGGGGGCGCAAACGGCATCATCACTGGAGGATATTTGACAATCGGCGGAAACAGACCAACAGATGATTTTCAAATGATATCAAAGATAGGCCTTGAAGCCTAGAACTGATTTTATCAGTGACAGGTTAAGACAGCTCAAGAGTACAAACCTGTATCGAACACTTGAGTATAATAAAATTTCAGGCCCTCATATTATTATTCAAGGAAAAAACCTAGTCAATTTATCATCAAATGATTATCTCGGACTAGAGTCAACATACAGTATTTCTCAGATACAATCAAGTTCAAGACTAGTTGCAGGAAATGACATCTCATTTAAAAAACTTGAAAAAAAACTTGCAGTCCATAAATCAAAAGATTCTGCGCTGGTGTTTCCAACAGGATACATGGCAAACTTGGGTGCAATCTCAATTTTAGCACAAAAAAATGATCTGATTCTAAGCGATGAGCTAAACCATGCAAGCATAATAGATGCATGTAGATTATCACATGCAAAAAAGCTAGTCTACAAACATAATGATATTTCAGATCTAGAAAAAAAACTGCACAAAAAAGCGCAACGCAAGTTTGTGATAACAGAGGGAATATTCTCAATGAATGGGGATTATGCACAACTTGATGAAATCGCAGAACTGTGTCAGAAAAACAATGCATTTCTCTTGCTAGATGATGCGCATGGTGATTTTGTGGCAGGCAAAGACGGAAAAGGTTCAGCAGATCACTTCAAGGTTGCAAAAAATATTGATGTGTACATCAGCAGTCTAAGCAAGGCCCTTGGTGCATTTGGTGGATACATTGCTGCCAGCAAGGAAATAGTCGATCTTGCGGTAAACACATCACGTCCGTTCATTTACACATCGGCATTACCGGGATTCTTGGCAGAGTCAGCCTTGAAGAGATTTTTGTCAGACAGGGAAAAAAACAGGCTACAACTATGGAAAAAAATAGAGCAGTTTGGCAATGGCTTGAGATCAATAGGATATTCAATAGAATCCCAAAGCCAGATAATTCCAATCATAATAGGAGATGAGAAAAAGACGCTAGAGTTTGGCAGGTATCTGAGAAGCAATGGCATATTTGCCCAACCCATACGCTATCCAACCGTGAATTTAGGGTCTGCCAGGATAAGAATATCAGTCACAAACTGGCTTTCTGAAGGTATAATATCCGAGTCACTAGATGTCTTTGAAAAAGCAGGTAGAAAGTTTGGCATCACATGACATGATTTGGAAGAGATTTGGAACAAGGTATTAATAAAAAAACAGCATCAATGAAATCATGGCAGAGTTAACCATAGGAATTGCAGCCATAGCAGGACTAGGTTCATTTCTTGCACCATGCATACTACCAATGATTCCAGCCTTTCTTGCATATATTTCCGGAACCACACTTACAGATCTTCAAAAAAATAATGGCACTGTAAATCTTGTTGCAAGCAGACTCAACATAATACTAAATACACTATTTTTTGTTGCAGGCTTTACGATTGTCTTTTCAATACTGGGGGTTATTCTAAACAGCATACTTGCAACATCAGCAGGGCCCCTACTTGCAGGATTCAATCATGTCGGGGGAATTATAATAATTGCATTTGGTGTATTCATGTTGTTATCGTCCAAGATATCAAAACTTAATTTTGAAAAAAAGATTTTACCAAACAGGACAAAATCAAGCTATCCACTTTCGTTTGTATTTGGCCTTGCATTTGCAACAGGCTGGACTCCATGCATAGGACCAATCCTTGGAAGCATCCTAACACTTGCTGCAACATCTCCAAGCCATGCATTTATTTTGCTTCTTAGTTATTCATTAGGACTTGGAATTCCATTTATCCTGATGGGAGTATTCTTTTCAAGATTTACCGGATTTATCAAATCAATGAGCAAACATTTGAAATACTATTCAATAATAATGGGGTCACTGATTGTAATTTTAGGAGTCTTGGTGTATACAAATCAGCTAGCTGCAATTGCAAGTTTTCCGCTGTTAAATAACATACTATTAGGATGACATTGATGAGAAAAGAGATTAAAACCGCAATAATTGGTGCGATAATCATCGCAATAGCAATAGGCGGCATTGGTGTATTTTTTACATCACTTGACAAGACTGCTCAAAATTCTGCAAGCCAATTAGTTTCAAACACGACAGGATATAATGGAAACAGCACCACATCACAAGGCAAGTTTGTATCATACCCTGATGAAAGTAATTATCCGCAAGCGCCAGATTTGACAGGTATTTCAGATTACATCAATACAACACCAGAAGAGCTAAAAGCAAAAATGAAAGACAAAGTGGTGTTGTATGATTTTTGGACATATAGTTGCATAAACTGTATCAGAACTTTTCCATACCTTAAAGCATGGAATGACAAATATGCAGACAAGGGCTTGTTAATAATCGGAGTGCATTCCCCAGAGTTTGAGTTTGAAAAAGATCCAAACAATGTAAAAATGGCTGTGCAAAAATATGGTTTGACATATCCAATAGTGATGGACAGTGATCACAAAACTTGGGATGCATTTTCAAACAGATACTGGCCTGCAGAATATATCACAGATGATCTTGGACACATACGACACACACACTTTGGTGAAGGGGAATATGACCAGACAGAAAAAGTCATCCAGCAACTACTTGATCAAAGAGCAAAGAGACTTGGACTAAATGCAACAGCAGATCAGAGTCTTGTCAATTTAGCACCCCACGAGTTTTCAGTTTACGAAACCCCAGAACTTTATTTTGGTTATGACTTTGCAGATGGAAGAAACTATTTTGGAAATACAGAAGGGTTTGAGCCAGAAAAAACAGTCAATTATACAATTCCATCAGATTTGCAAAAAGATCATTTCTATCTAGGTGGCCAGTGGCAAAATCTGCATGACAGTATGCAGTTATCATCAGACAATGGAGAAATAGTTTTACCATATACGGCACAAGATGTGCACATTGTGGCATCAGGGCCAAATACTACAATACAGATACTGCTTGATGGAAAACCAGTAACAAGTGATGATGCAGGTCAAGATACCAAAAACAGTACTGCTACAATCTCAGAGCACAGACTGTACAACATCATATCATCAAAGCAGGCAGGTGACCACACACTTACCATAATTGGCCACCCAGGCTTTGAAATCTACACGTTTACCTTTGGCTAGTCAATATACTATATTTCTAAATTCGAATTTAGAAACATATTAGATCAACAGACGCGACATATGGTTGTAACTCAAGCTTGCTGTCACTACAGTTACACATCAAGTAAGAACATGGCTGTTTAAAATAACCTTTCAAATCAAGACACAATAAAAAATGAACTTTACAAATAAATGGAATGTGCAAAAAGAAAGTATCTCCCAGAGAGTAATCGACAAGGTAAAGCCAGATGCACCACTAAAGCCCAAGATTGATGAGGCGCAAAAGAAATTACAGTTACAAATCATAAAACTTGATTCCATCTCAAAAAAATTAAAAGAAAAAGACGATTTTATCTTTAAAAAAGTTGTGGAAGCAGTAAGATTGCACAACAAGGCATACTCTAATGCATATGCTACAGAGTTACACGAAATACGAAAGATGAACAACATGGTAACAGGTGCAAAATTGGCCATGGAGCAGATTCAATTAAGACTAAACACAATATCGGAGCTTGGAGATGTGGTGGTAACACTAAGCCCCTGCATGTCAATAATAAAGGGACTTGGAGCAGGCCTAAACGGTCTAATGCCGGCAGCAGATTCATCAATGTCAGACCTATCCAACATACTAGGAGAAATCATGTCTGGCGCATCAGTGAACGGAGAGAACAATTTCACAGTAGATACAACAAACTCCGAGACAAACCAGATACTAGAGGAGGCACAGTCCATTTTAGAAGGACATGTGAGGCAGTCACTTCCTGACCTTCCCCCATCACTTGGCTCTACAACAAAAGCGCCAGAGCCTATCTAGGGCGCTTTTTACTCAATTCTACAAAGTGTTTCTTTATTCTAGATATTGTAGGATAGCTGTATCCGAGTTTTCTGTAATTTGCAATCATCATCTTCCAGTTTTTTAGCCTCCACTGGGCTTGCTCTGAAGTTACAGAGTGAATTTCTTTATTGATTATGCTCTTTCTGCCCACCTTGAGTACTCCAGCATCTTTTGCGGCCCATCGGTTTTTTGCAAAATTTAGGCCTGACAGGATCTCTTCGACAGGCATTTCTGCAAAATGCTCCTGGATCTTTCTAATTTGGGCGTCAGTTGGCTTTTTTGATATGCGTAATGTGATTTCACATATTTCCATATTCGAATTTTGAAACATACTATCTAATTAGTGTAGGGGTAAACTTGTATCCATTTGGGATTCAAACTAAATTTTCTCCATCAGGATACATGCCACTATGTTTCCATTTCTGGCAGACCATTTTTTTATACTACTAATCATGAGTATAATTAATGACACACCGTCTCACACTGGGTGGAAAATTACCCTCATTTTCAGAGATATTCACAGAGTATCTATCAGATATTTCACTTGAAGTGGAGGCAATCAAATTAAGGAACATAAAAAGTGATGCAGAGGGAGTAAACGAACACTTGGCAAGAATCGATAATGCACTAAAAGGCATAATGGATGCAAAACTTGCATTGGCAGAAAGCATTCGCAAGTCCCAGACACAGAATTAATCACTTGTAAATTAAAACAGATAGTATCAAAACGGTATAATTTTACTCGTCAAGAAATCTTTTCATACTTTCAAACTCACTTGGAGTATAATTTTTATCAGTAGAATCAAGTTTTTGCTTCATCTTGGCAAATTTCTCTGCAAGAAGTGAAAGGTCCACTAGTTGCCCAGTCTCTGCATTTTTTAATTCGACATAATGTGCTACTTTTTCTTCAAATCTATCAGGCGTGATTTCTTTAATTAAAACTTCTCCTGTGGCAATAATTTTAGCCAGTTTCTCTCGTTGTCTTTGCTCCAACTTTTTTTTCTCATTTTCTATCTTTTGCTTGTGATCTTCATACCCTGTTTTCATATCTTTTAGTTCATTTTCTAATTTGCCAAGAACATCATTTACAGAGTCAAACATCACATTGGCTTGCTCTGCATTTGGTGAATTCTTCATGGTTTTTGAGCCCATAGACTGGCCTCCAATGCGCAGTTCTTTAAAAGATTCATCTGTAACCAGTTTTACGGATATTGCTTTTGATGCTTTTTTTACTACCAATCCAAACATGGTCAAGCCCAGGCCTGCAACTCCCGCACCTATTATCAAGTATTGAAGAATAAAGAGTACCTGGTGTATGGATGGATACCCCATCTGGCGTAGCATTGTTACAGAATTCATATTTCCAACAGACACTGATGCAATAAACGAGTGCGTTGCAGTAGATACTGCTGGCGGAAAATAGTAATACATTGGAACCGAGATGATGGCAAGTAGCATACCGGCAATTACCAGTACTAGTCTCATTATACATCAGACAAAATTGAACTTAATATCCACTTGTTTGTATCATGACCTGACAACTTGTCTTGATTCCATTATTTCTATATTCGAGTTTTGAAATATCATTCCCATTATGAGCGGATAAAAACGGCCCATCACCTAGTTAAAAATTTCACCAGAATCATACACCATTGAGCAAAGCTCGGCATTATTGTTTTCATGTAGAATTAGAATCATGCCAGATCATGTCAATACAGGTAAGAAATCAATGATTCTTAAATTATGGATATTGTGAAGTTACAGGTGTGGACAAGCCAGAGATACGTGCAAATAGAATCCCAAAAGGATTTTTGCACAAGGAAAGAAAATGCGAAAAGGGCCTGTGTAGCAAAGAAGGAATCTATTCTTCAAAAATTGGATACTTTTGTCTTGACCACATACTTGATTATGACATGGTTTGTCCCACTAGTGACTGTCCAAGAAATGGTCTTGCCATGGACAAGCTAGTTTCCAAAATAGAAAAAGACATCAGTGGAGATTTGCATCAGATATTTCTGTGCCAGTCCTGCAATTACAGACATGACCATACAGTGCATGTGTGATAACAAAGTTTGAAAAGAATTAGCTAAATATCCAAAAAATTCCACGGGAGACTTAAGATATCACGATGTCAAACCATCTGCGGCTACCCACAAACTGACCAGGCCTAGAATCGTGAGGGTTTTTGTGACTCTCTCACGATAATTACTTGTTTACAAGAAAATGGCATAAACTTGTTCAAAATATTTGTAAGATTAAACTAGTGTTTTTCGACATACTTTACAGATTCTGGCATTACATTGTTGATGGATTTTGAATCTTTCTTGCAAGGTGGACATTCACAGACAAACAAGCCCTGTTTACCCATGCATGTGTCATGTTTTCCTTCAAAGCATTTGTAACACATAACCATAGAAATACAACACTTTATGGCATCTTGACCTATTTCTACCCCCCTATTTGGCACCAAACTTGTCTTACCACACCCAAATTTTTGCCCAAAAAATGGTCTAAAATGGTCGTTTTTAGAAAATATCCTTTTTTCTAAAATTATGCTTGAAAGTTAAACCCCCTGTTATTTGCCGCCCATCAGGCATAATACGATTTTTTCAAAAACGGTCAATTTTAGGGGGGGTGTAACACTTGAGCGTACTAATGGCAGCCAAGGGTCAAAACATCCCCATTGCCTAGTAAGAGTTTCATTTTCTTTTTTGGTCCTGAGCAAAAGCTAAACCCTAGTTTTTTGGCCCAAATTTTCAAGATCCAAAAATACTGCAAAATATGATCGTGGTATTTACGCATGAAAAATTCAAAAACTTGGCATGATTTCACGGTACAAACCAGGGGGTCTTGGACCAAAAGTTGGCAAAAAACGCCAAAAAATAAGTATTGCAAAATCATTGAAAGTCTTGCTGGTTGCACCATATGATAGGAAGTTTTTCCATTTGTTCCAGTATTTCCAATGCTATAGTGCTATCCCTTCTTTTTACTGCCATGGCAAAATCAAACCCTAGATTTACTGCTTCAGGGGTCAAGTCCTGTACCCTGTCAAGATCTTAGCCTTCTTTTTGCATTCGTTCTCCCAGGACACATGACTTACAATTATCAGACAGGTATGCTCTGCAACAGTAAGCGGCTCCAGGAGATGCTGCCTCCAGTCTGAGAGTTTGATTTTTCCAAGAATGTCATCTAGTTTTTGAGTAAGAAAATCCTCAACAGTTTTCAGAATAACAAGTTGTGCTCTAGTATTTTTCTCAGACAGCAGTTGTCTTTACCAAGTCAGGAATTTTTTCCCGGGCTTGGACAATTTCTATCTCTACTGTTTCTATTGGTTCATCTACCACATTTCGTTTAATGGAGAACATCTTTGGTTTATCAAAATCTTTAGTGCAGTCGGGACAAGCATAAACCAGAACCCTATATTCATTGGGAGCTTTTGGGTTTGAAAGGCGAGGATAGTAAA
>JANWLA010000045.1 GCA_025451075.1 Nitrosotalea sp.
AAACAACGCATCAAAGACATTCCCACTAGGAAAGAGTACCATACTATGGACTGCAAAGGATGTATCCGGTAACACATCTAATGGAACTCAGACTGTAAACGTAGTGGACACTACAGCACCAAAAATAACTGCACCACATGATGTTATAGTCAATGCCACAAGTTCTACAGGAACTCTAGTAAACATTGGAAATGCAACATCTAGTGACAGTGTACAACTAGTATCAGTTACAAATAACGCTCCCACATCATTCCAGTTTGGAAACACAACCATAGTCTGGACAGCAAAGGATGAAGCAGGAAACACAGCGACTGCATCACAAGTGGTACAAGTTGTTGACAGATCTCCACCACAATTGACAATTCCTAAGGATGTCATTACAGATGCAACAGCATTTCAGACACCTCTTGTGATTGGAGAAGCAAACGGTACTGGAATAATTGATACATCGCCCAAGATAACAAGCAACTCTACTGGAATATTCCATATTGGTAAAACCACAATCCAATGGACCGCACTTGACAAGTTTGGTAACCAAAAGACACTAGACCAAACAGTTACAGTGCTTGCATGTGGCAAACCATCTTCTGATTATAACTTGATAATGGGTACAAACGGTACCGATACACTAACTGGTTCAATGGTACCAAACTTGATAATTGGACTTGACGGTAATGATATCATTCATGAGGGTCCATCTGGTGACTGTGTGATTGCAGGCAACGGAGACAATATCATTTACGCAGGTAACGGAACAAATACCATTTACGCAGGTGATGGAAGCAACATCATCAAGGGCGGCAGCGGTAACATGCAAGTCACTGTTGGTACTGGAAGCAACATAATTCAAGGTGGAAGCGGACAAAATTCATGTAGCCTTGGCAGTCCAGCAAAGGATACTGTTGTCAACTGTGTAGCAAAACTCCACTAAATTTCTAACAAAAATCCTATTTTTCATATAGGTTATAATTACAATTACTCTATTTTCCATGTACATGGCAAGCTCCAAGAACTTGTTTACACGTGCCAAAAAAATAATTCCTTCAGGAATAAACAGCCCTGTACGATATTACCCACCATATCCGTTCTTTGTCAAAAAAGCCAAAGGCAGTGTGATGTGGGACGTGGACGGAAAAAATTATCTTGATTACTGTAACGCATATGGCGCATTGCTTCTTGGACACAGGCCAAAAGAAATAATCGCTGACGTGAAAAAACAAATGGACAGGGGAACACTCTACTGTGCTCCTACGGAACTCGAGGTAAATCTCTCTGAACTAATATCTGGAAATTATCCTTCCATGGAAAAGATACGTCTGGTTAACACTGGCAGCGAGGCAACCATGACTGCCATTAGACTGGCAAGGGGATTTACAAAAAAGAAAAAAATAATAAAATTTGAAGGGTGTTACCATGGCGCACATGATTATGTTCTAGTAAAGGCAGGTTCTGGCGCTGCACACATTGGCATGTCAGTCTCTGAAGGAAGCTTGGATGAAGTATCAAAGAATACTCTAGTTGTCCAGTATAATAATTTCCACGAACTGCAATCGCTACTGGAACAAGATGATGACATTGCTGCAGTAATTGTGGAACCAGTTCTTGCAAACATGGGGTTGGTCTTGCCAGAAAAGGACTTTCTAAATGACATGCGAAAAATAACTCTGGAAAAAAACATTGTACTAATTTTTGACGAGGTAGTAACAGGATTTAGAATGTCTCCAGGCGGTGCACAAAAATATTTTTCAATAAAGCCTGATGTTACCACACTTGGAAAAGCACTGGGCAATGGCTTTCCAATTGCCGCAGTTGGAGGCAAAACTGAGATTATGGACATGCTCTCTCCCGAAGGCAAGGTCTATCAAGCAAGCACGTATGCTGGAAACCCAATATCTGTTTCTGCTGGAATTTCTTCAGTCAAAACCATGAACAAACTCAAGTCAAAATTGTATCCAAAACTTGAAAAGAATTGCGCCAACCTAGTCTCTGCAATACATGATTTGGCATCTGACATGAAAATCCCACATCGTATAAATTCCATCTCATCGATGTTCCAGATATTTTTTACTGATGATGCAGTGGTAGATTATTCATCTGCAAAAAAATCAGACATGATAAAATTCAAAAAGTTATTTGAAGGATTGCTCAAAAATGGAGTATTCATTGCACCATCACAATTTGAAACAGTCTTTCTGTCATATGCCCACTCTAAAGATGATCTCAAAGAAACAATTGCCGCCTATGAAAAAGCACTGCAGGTTGTAAAACAATGAAATATCTAATTGGAACTAGAGGCAGCCTGCTTTCACTTACTCAGACAAACTGGGTAGTCTCTGAAATAAAAAATAAATCGCCTCAAACAGAATTTGATATAGTTACAATCAAGACCCAGGGTGACACTGATGCACGGCCCCTGTTTACAATAAACCAAAAAGGAATATTTGAAAAAGAGATTGATAGGGCTGTTGCAGAAAAAAAAGTTGATTTTGCAGTGCACAGCCTAAAGGACATACCTGCCGACCTTCCAGAAGATCTAGTGCTGGCATGCGTCCCAAAAAGAGAAGAAGCAAATGATGTTTTCATATCATCTGACGGCAGTACACTTGACACAATAAAAAAGGGGGCACTCATTGGGACAAGTAGCTTGAGAAGGGCTGTCCAAATTACAAGAGTTAGACCTGATGTTACAGTAAAACCAATTCGGGGCAACATTGAAACCAGAATAAGAAAAGTTCACGATGGAGAATTTGATGGCGTGGTCTTGGCTCAAGCAGGAATCTCAAGATTGGGTCTTGATGTAAAATTTCAGAGATTGTCCATGGATACATTTCCACCATCTCCAGGACAAGGCGCGCTAGGTATCGTATCCCGAAGAGATAACACTTCTCTGATTGAATTGCTTCAAAAAATTGAAGACCCAGAGGCCCGTAACGCAGTAGAGGCAGAAAGGTCGCTATCCCTGTTTGTCGACTCGGGATGCAGGTTCCCCGTTGGCGCATTTGCCCACCGGGATAATGATCGACTGAAATTAAAAGTGATTGTATATTCTATAGATGGGAGTAAATCTATAATGGTAGAAAAAGACTCGGAGATTAGTAAAGCAAATGATCTTGGTAAGCAAGTTGCAACAGAACTCAAGGAAAAAGGAATTGCAGATATTGCCAAGGACTGGAGAGAAAAAGTAGAGGAATGGAATAGCAAATGACAGGCAAAGTTTTCATTGTTGGTGCAGGACCCGGAGATCCCAAACTTATCACGCTAAAGGCTGTTGAATCTATAAAATCTGCAGATGTAGTTCTTTATGATAGACTAGTAAGTAAAAAAATAGTTGCCATGATTCCAAAAAGGGCTGAAAAAATGTATGTTGGTAGAGATGTTGGCGATGATTACAAACACCAGGATACAACAAATGATTTGATGGTAAAATTTGCGAAAAAAAATAAAAATGTTGTACGACTAAAGGGCGGAGATCCTTTCATCTTTGGAAGAGGTGGAGAAGAAGCAGAGTTTCTAAGACAACACAAGGTAAAGTACGAAATAATTCCTGGCATAACATCTGGTATTGGTTCTGCAGAATATTCTGGAATTCCTCTTACACACAGAGAGTATGCATCGTCTGTAGTCTTTGTAACAGGCCATGAGGATGCAAAGAAAAAAGAAGGCGTAGTTGAATGGAAAAAACTTGCAAAGGCAGTAGATACCATTGTAATAATGATGGGTCTCTCAAGACTTGAAATAATATCAAAAAAATTAATCAGCGGTGGCTTGAGCAAGAACACTCCAGTTGCTGTAATTCAAAACGGAACAACTGATGAACACAAAATGATAAAAGGAACACTCTCAAACATATCTAAAAAAGTCACTGAAGCTAAAATCAAGCCTCCGTCCATAATTATAGTGGGCAAGGTAGTCAACCTGTCTGATAAAATAGGGTGGAGATGATGATGCAAGGAAAAGTTGTTGCTATTACAAGGTCAAAAGAAGACTCGGAAGAGTTTACAAGACTAGTATCTGGCGCAAAAGCAAAACCAATCTCGTTGCCAACAATAGATCTAGTCAGCAAAGGAAATGATATGGTAGATGAGTTTCTTGACGCAGTCAAGGCTGATGATCCGGATTATTCTGTATTTATGAGCTCAAAGGCAGTCAAGCTCTTGTTTGATACTGCAAAAAAGATCTCAAAATATGAAAAACTCCAGCTTGCTGTTGCAAATACTATAGTAATTGCAGTAGGACCAAAAACAAAAACTGCACTTGAATCAGAAGGCATCAGGGTGTCGCATGTTCCAGAAAGGTTCTCATCAGTTGGAGTGGGCGAAGTCTTTACACTTCTTAACGCTGAAGGAAAAAAAGTAATTGTTCCACGAAGTGGCGCATCAACTCCATTTCTTGCACAATTGCTAAAAAAAATAGGCCTCAAAGTAAAAGAAGTCTATCTGTATGATGTCAAGTCTTCTACTGCCTTGTCATACTGGACAGAATTCAAGGAGCTTTTTTCACAAAATAAAGTTGATGGAATAATATTTACAAGCGCTTCATCTGTTAGAGCATTTTTTGATATCATGCTATCTGATGTGGACAAGAAAACTCTAAAGAGCCATCTGGAAAACACCACGTCTATTGCTATAGGCCCATTTACTGCAGACGAGCTTAAAAAATTCGGAGTAAAACCACTTACAGCAGATGTACATACAGTACAGGGAGCTGTGGATGCCATAAAAAATTACTTTACCACGTAAAGCAATTTTAATAATGGTATAATAATCAGAAATGACGGATATCTAGTTGAATTCAATGCCAAATGAAGTGCTTGCCAAAACACGTTCTCTTTCTATCGTTATTCCTACGTATAATGAATCAAAAAATATTGTAAAAATACTAGACTCACTGCGCTCTGCACTGACCCGAGAAATGAATGCGGAAATAATTGTAGTAGATGACAATTCCCCTGACGGCACAAGCCAGACTGTTGAAGAATATGCAAAAAATTCTACAAACTCTGGATATTCTATCCAAATAATACGACGTGAGAACAAGAGGGGTCTGAGCTCAGCCATTGTAACTGGCATAGAACGCGCCAAGGGCGATGCCGTAGTTGTAATGGACAGTGATCTATCACATCCGCCTCAAACCATACCTCAGATGGTTGAGGAACTGCAAAGTTCTGACTGCGATATAGTTGTAGCATCGCGATATGTAAAAGGCGGAGGCATCTCAGGGTGGCCATTTAAAAGAAAATTAATAAGTAAAGGCGCAACAAAAATTGCACAACACGGCCTTGGAATAAAAATAAAAGATCCAATGTCTGGATTTTTTGCATTCAAGCGCCATATTGTAAATAATATAAAATTTGACGCAATTGGATACAAGATCTTGCTTGAAATTCTTGTAAAAGCCAAAGGGGCCAAAGTCAAGGAAATACCATACACCTTCATTAATAGAACAACAGGTTCAAGCAAGCTTGACTTTTCAGTAGGTGTTGGGTATCTGCAATCAATATGGAAACTATACCGATATGGCAAGTCAGTGCAAGCAAGTGAGCGACGCACATCAGTTCATTTCTTGTCAAAGGCTGGAAGGTTCTATACCGTTGGCGCATCAGGATTGCTGGTAAACTATTTTGTGTCTTTCATGTTCGGAGCTGTACTGTCTAATCTTTGGTACATCTACGCTACAATGATCGGAATTATTTTCTCGATGAGCTCCAACTTTATACTAAATAAAATATGGACATTCGAAGACAGGACCTTTGAGCCCAGGCGAACTCTTATGCAGTATGGATTGTTCCTTGGGTTCAGCGGAATTGGTGCCGTCTTCCAACTGCTGATGGTATATGGTCTAGTTGAGCTCAGACACTTGAATTATTCAATTGCATTATTCTTGGCAGTTGCAATTGCATCTGTAGGAAATTTCCTTCTAAACAAAAAATGGACTTTCCAAGAAAAAGTTTGGAGCTAAAACCTCATTCTAGATTCTTAGAATATGTTTTCTTAGCTGGACCTAACCATTTTTTTGCATTTGATCTCATTTAGCTTGGCCTACTCCGCTGTACATGTGTGAAGTAGGGTGTAACTTTTTTATAACATAACGGGGTTATGTCAAGTATGACTTCTGAGAATCTCAATATGGATTATAGCAAGTACGATTTCAAAGACTCTACTGAGATGTATGTATACACCAGTAAAAAGGGTCTCTCAAGAGAAGTAGTTGAAGAAATTAGCAGAATGAAGGACGAACCACAGTGGATGCTAGACTTTAGACTTCGTTCATATGACATCTTTATGAAAAAACCAATGCCGAATTGGGGAGGTTCTCTTGGACAGATTGATTTTAACAATATTTACTATTATGCAAAAGCTTCTGAAAAAACAGAAAAGGATTGGGATAATGTTCCAGCTGAAGTAAAAGCAACATTTGACAAACTAGGAATTCCTGAAGCAGAAAAGAAAT
>JANWLA010000046.1 GCA_025451075.1 Nitrosotalea sp.
ATCGAGGCAGTGGTTCGCAATGTAATCAGAGTTTATAAAAAGCCTTTGCGCTTTTGAGTCATTGAAAGTATCGATTTCTGGAGTTCGTGGGATTTTTGGCAATGACCTCAATCTTGAAGATATAATCTATTATTGTAAAAATTTTTCACGCCTTGTCAAATCAAAAAAATGCGTGATAGGCAGAGACACTAGGCCATCAGGTGAGATAGTAACCAATGTTGCAATTGCTTCACTTTTAGAAAGGGGAATATCAGTTTACAATCTTGGGACATCCCCTACTCCTGTTGTCTTCAGGGAAGCAAGAAAATATGGTAGCGGTTTGATCATTACCTCTTCGCACAATCCATTAGAATGGAACGGTCTCAAGTTCATCCTAGATGGGAGAGGCATTAACGAGTCAGAATTACAATACATGTTAAAAGAAGACAAGTTTCAGAGAGAGAAAATAGGTATTGAAACACAGGTTGGTTCAAACTACATAGATGAGGCTACAAAAGTAATTGGTGACATAAAAAAATCATCAAAAATAGTAATTGATGTCGGAGGCGGTGCAGCATTTGAAGTTGCTCCACAGTTGCTAAGAAAATTAGGTTGTAAAGTAAGCGTGATCAATGGCATCCCTGGAAAATCAACTCGAGGCCCAGACCCCACAAATGATCAATTGCCAGAACTTGTCCAGGCCTCAAAAAAAGCAAGCATCGGTTTTGCTTTTGATCTTGATGGTGATAGACTAGTTGTAGTAAAGAATGGTAAAAAACAATCTCCAGATGTAACATTGGGTCTTGGCGTAGCAGGTGCACTTGAAAAGGGATACAAAAAATTTGTTCTCAGCATAGATACTAGTGTTGCAATTGAAAAATTTATCAAAAATGAAGGAGGTCAGGTCAACAGATCAAAGGTTGGAGAAGCAAATGTTGTGGATCTTATGTTAAAAACTAAATCTCAAGCAGGAGGAGAAGGAAGCAGTGCAGGATTTATTCTGCCAGAATTTAACATGTGTAGAGATGGCCTTCTTACAAGTGGTCTTATTGCATCAATGGTTGGAACAAAACAATTCGATGACATAAATAAATTCATGGAAGGATATCATCAAGTGCGAACCAAAGTAAGTGTTGATTCCAAACTCCATAAAAAAACGCTTCAAATTCTTTTGAAAAAGATGAAAAAAGAATCAAGCCAAATCATAACAATTGACGGCATAAAATCCATAATAGATGAAGATAGTTGGGTTTTAGTGAGAC
Source organism: Nitrosotalea sp. (assembly GCA_025451075.1). GTDB lineage: Archaea > Thermoproteota > Nitrososphaeria > Nitrososphaerales > Nitrosopumilaceae > Nitrosotalea. The sequence goes on from JANWLA010000046.1 coordinate 1,242, forward strand.
AGTCAAATACTGAGCATATTATTAGGGTCTCTGCGGAATCAAATGACTTGAGTAAGGCTAAAGCAATAGAGAAACAAGTCACCAAGCTGGTTAAACAAAGCTATGAAGAATCTAGATGAAGTAGAAATAATCAAGACATTTCAAAGTCGATTTGGAAAAAGGTCAAAATTTCGAGCAGACGATGTTGAAGTCTTGAAGATTGGCAGTACTAAATTTATTGTAAAATCAGACATGCTAGTTCAAAGCACTGACATACCTACAGGAATGAGATTAGATGAAGCTGCAAGAAAAAGTCTAGTTTCCTGTGTAAGCGACTTTTCATGCAAGGGAATCAAGCCTGCATTTGCCACAATTGCATTAGCAATACCTCGCAGTTTTACTCAGAAAATGGTCAATAATTTAGCAGATGGTTTTCTGAGATCGTCTAAAGAATTCGGAGTGCACATAATTGGTGGAGATACCAATGAAGGAAAAGAGCTGGTCATAGAAGTTTCCATGTTTGGAGCAAGCAGTAAAAAAATGCCATTAAGAGGAGGCTCCAAGACAGGAGACATCATAATAACATCAGGTCCTTTTGGATATTCATCAGCAGGTCTCAAGATTGTACTTGATGGCTTCAAGGCAAACCCTCAGACAACAAAAAGATTCAAAAAAGCAATTTTTAGACCCAAGCCCAGACTAGATTTTGGATTAAAGGCCGCCAAGTATTTTTCAGCATCCATGGATTCTAGTGATGGACTTGCCATAACACTAAATGACATGAGTTACCAGAGCAAAAAGAAATTTGTGATAACTAGCATACCCACTGGAGATGACGTTATCAAGTTTACACGCCAAAACAAAATGAGTTTAGAGAATCTAGTATTTTGTGGTGGTGAAGAATATGAGATTGTGTCAACAGTTCATCCATGGAACTTGCAAAAAATCAGGAATTTAGCAAAGAAGATGAAGATTCCGCTATTTGAGATAGGCCATGTTTCCGATGGAAAGAATGTGATTTTGGTTGACAACTACAGATCTAAGGTCATTAAGAGATGTGGCTGGACGCATCTTAGATCCTAATGTTTTTTAGTCAACTGCAATCCAGTGGTCTAAACACAGATTGATATAAGATATTTGGAAACAGGCTAGTTTTCATTTTCTAATTACCACTTGAATTACCAATAGTGGAGTTCGCAGTAACTATTACTATTCCCTTGAGCCATGGATGAATAACGCTATAGTAATGATATATGCCTGATTTGTCAAAGGTATGAGTCCATGCATAGCCTGATTCAATCGCGCCAGACCTAAAAGATACAAAACTGCTTGTTATGTCATTTGTGACACTGTCCATGTTAATCCATCGTACAGTATTGTTAGTTCCAATGACTACTTTTACAAGAGATGGAGTAAATGTAAAACCATTAGATTTGAGCGAAGAGTTTACAGGAATTATTATGGTCGTTGCAGGACTTGTCATGGTAGAGATAGATTCCTTTGCCCATCCTCTTTCAATCAAAACATTTGCAGTGGGATATTTTACACAAGCAGGCAATCCATCATCTGTTTTTATCATTAATTCCAGACCCTCTTTACAAACAACATCTTTGGTGGTAATTCCTGTTTTGAGTTGTTGTAGAGGAGGTGGAAAATAGGGATGTTCATCATTTAGACCACTTACCGAGCTTCTAAAGAATGGGGCTTGGTCATTTACATAATAATATCTCCAGACATTATAGTTTGACTGGTTGCCAGTTACCCAATCTTCTATGGTACCATTTTTCATAGCCCCAATCATTTGTGTTTTCATCATCTCCATCCAGCTTGCTCCTTTGTATTGATAATATGGTGCCCACTCCTCTCGCTGTTTTTCCTTAGATGGTACAAAGCCACTATGGCATGGTGGTAAAGACCAATCAGAATTTGGCATGCATAGTGCTTTAGCTGGATTATGTATCATTGTAGGAATTAGTAACAATATCACAACGGCAATTATTGAAAGATGTAGAGTTTTCAAAATACGCTATCAGTCATACTCCAAGATTTAAAAAACTGGCGTAGATTCTCTCAGTAAGATTCTTCTAAAATCAAGCCCACTCTACATTCCCGAACAAATGTTTTTTAGTCAACTGCAATACGGTGGTCTAAACACTAATCGTTGTTAGGTCATTCACATAGAAACTAGTAAGTTTTTGTTTTTCTTAACTAGTAGAATTACTAACTACAAAATGTCGTATTACAATATGTCCCCATTCATCTCCACCTATGACCGTATATGTTCCACCCGAGAATTGTTGAAACTGGTCACCAACAAAATAACCATAGAATGAAAGGTGACGTATCAATTCGTAGGAATTGTTTATCGATCCGTCTTCAAACATAGCCATGTCAGTCAAGGGTTGAAAAGCATAACTCTTGATGGAGAAAATTGCTTGACAATGATAGGTTCCATTTTGATAAAGTGAAAGAGGTTTAGATGTAGTCATGTTATTTTGTAAATAATTCCCTTGCAGTATTGCAATTCCAAAAGGCATTTCATCATCACAAGGCTTCAATCCCAATCCTTTCAAAGACCAATTATCCGAATGGTTTGCAATCAATACTTTTGAAGAGGTATTATTGAGTCTGACATCAATCCCTATTGTATGTCCTATCTTCAAGGACGTAGTGTTTGCAGAAAGGGAGAGATTAAGAAATGAGGTTGAATCCGTAGAATTTGTTAAATCATAGTATGGGATTTTTCGAAGCGGAATTGAAGTATACACACTAGAAAGATAATGCAAAACAACAAAGTATGTAATTAAACTTCCAGCTCCTATCAAGAGCACAACTATTACAATATTTTCTATTTTCAAAATATGCTATCATTCATACTCCAAGATTTAAAAAACTGGTGTAGATTTTCACAGTGAGATTCCAAATTCTACTCGTGTTTTTCCGAACAAATGTTTTTTAAACCCGTTAAAGAGTCTTGAAATGTTGTCCGTACAAGAAGCTAAGGAAAAATGGGGTATCGCTCACATTTTCAGTAGTTTTAACAATACCATAGTACACATAACAGACGTTTCTGGTGCAGAAACTGTGGCAATTAGTTCCGGTGGACGACATGTTAACGCAGACAGATACGAGTCATCACCTTATGCTGCAATGAAATCAACAGCAGCAGTAGTTGAGGCAGCACATGATAAGGGCTTCACTGGCCTTCACATAAGAGTAAGAGCAGTAGGTGGAGTTGGTTCACGTGTTCCAGGTCCTGGTGCACAGGCAGCAATTAGAGCACTAGCAAGAGGCGGATTTAAGATTGGAAGAATTGACGATGTAACACCAATCCCTCATGATACCACTAGAAAGAAGGGTGGTAAAAGAGGAAGAAGAGTCTAAGCATCTACCAGTTTAATTTTTACTTTAGCATTTTTGCTTTCAAAATATTTTACCATAAAGGTGACAAATTTTTCTTCAATTTTCTTTCCCTTGGTTTTTGCAATTTGATCTCCTAGTTTTAACTCCATTCCAGAAAGCAATTCAATTTTTATCAATACTTTGAAAAAGGCCCAACCAAATCTTTCCATGGGATTGCTCACCAGAAAACCTTCCTTGATGCCACATAGAGATTGCAATTCCTCCATTGCAGCTACAACAATCTCTCGATCAATTTCATATTTGGTTGTTGCAATTTCAAGTATGGTTGCCCTACCGTGCATAAACAATCATCCAACATTATACATGAATAATAAACTTAGTTACTGACTATTAGAAATTATTTTCATCTGACGATTGCTTGATGTCTTCAACTTGAGAATTACTAGAAGGTATAGGATATGACACAGATTCAGATGATGATTTGGTTTCACCTTTTAGTTTATCAGACCAAGATACCATTTTACCATCTTGTTCAACATTTATTGTAGTTTGTACCCTCACACGAATTCCAACGGACCTAAACAATGTCAGCAGTTTTCCCCCATCTATGATTTCAGTAATTTCACCTCCTTGGATAAGTTCTGCAAGTTTTTCTATGATAACTTGGGTCTCATTTGGAAACTGGGATTCTGCATTTTGAAGTACTTCTTCTCCCCTATATCCGAGTTGTTTGAGAACTAGATCTCTTGGAGAAACCTTTTGTGCCTTTGATTCTGGCTTGACCTCTTCAATTCTCTGTCTTTGTGAGATGTTTTTTTGCATCTCAAGCATCCTTTTTGCTTTGAGAAGTTCGAGTTCCTTGTCTTCCTCTGTCAACCCTTGATTACCCCAATTGGAACAAGCTTTGCCACTTTTGTGGCTATTCCAAGTTCGTGAGATACGTTTGCTACAGCATCAACATCTTTGTATGCTTCAGGCGTTTCTTCGACCACACCTTCTCGTGTAAGAGCTTTGATGAAAATTCCTTTATCGCTTAATGATTTTTGAACTTGACCTTCTGTGAAATTTCTTCGCGCAGCAGATCTTGACATCATTCTTCCTGCACCATGAGCAGTAGAACCAAAACTCAAATCCATAGAGCCTGGTTTTCCCAACAAAATCCAGCTACCAGTACCCATAGAGCCAGGGATGAAGACAGGCTGACCAATATCTCTGTATTTTCTTGGCACTTCATCTCTTCCTTGCGGGAATGCTCTTGTTGCACCCTTTCTATGAACTACAACTGATCGTAGTTCACCATCAATTTTGTGTTTTTCAACTTTGGCAATATTATGAGCCACATCATAGATTAGTTTCATATCTAAATCAGATTCGGTTTGTTTGAAGACTCGTTCAAAGGCTTTTCTTGTCCAGTGTGTGATCATCTGTCTGTTACTCCATGCATAATTTAGCGCAGCAAACATTGCTTTTCTATATGATTCTCCTTCTTCTGAAGAATTTGGAACACATGCAAGTTCTCGGTCCACCAGATTTATTTTGTATTTTGAAAGCGCCTGTTCTGATACTCTCAAATAATCACTACAAACTTGGTGTCCAAAACCTCTTGAACCACAATGAATCAATATAGTAATTTGTCCTTCATTGAAAATTCCCATTTTTTTAGCAGCCTCTTTATCATGAATCTGGTCAACACGCTGTACCTCAAGAAAGTGATTTCCAGATCCAAGGCTTCCTAGTTGAGGTGCACCTCTCTTTCGTGCAGTAGGAGATATTTTTCCAGGATCAGCATTTTTTATCTGTCCATTTTCTTCACATACATCAGCATCATCCTTTGAGCCATACCCATGATCAACTGCCCATTGTACTCCTTTTACAAGAACCTCATCAAGATCAGATGAGGTCAATCGTACAGCACCCTTGGATCCCACACCAGATGGAATAGACGTGAATAGTTCAGTGACAAGGTCTTTGAGTCTTGGTCGGACATCTTTTTCCATAAGATTTGTTTTGATGAGCCTTACACCGCAATTGATATCATAGCCTACTCCTCCTGGACTAATCATTCCATTTTCAGCATCCATAGCAGCTACACCCCCAACAGGAAATCCATAACCTTCATGACCATCTGGAAGAACCACAACGTGTTTTAGCACTCCAGGTATGGTAGATACGTTGATTGCTTGTTGAATTGTTCTATCAGTAAGCATTTTTTGTAATAATTTTTCATCAGCATAAATTGTCACTGGAACTTTCATGCCTTTTGATGGATCAGCTTCAATACGATATTCCATCTCTCGTATTTTCTTTGGAATTAGTGACGACATTCCTTTCTGCGAAAAAAGGTATCTGGACACAATTTAAATCATGAGTATACGATTTCTAATTAATCATTTAATCAGCTTAGCAGTATGCCGATACAAGTCATGTAATGTTTTGCCATCAAGCAATATGATGTCATCTTTTTGATCAGCAGAATCGTTGTTTTTCAGGTTCTTTTTTTCAGGTTTTGTATCATAATCCATAGATTTGGTTCATCCACAAGTATAGAAAAAAGTGTCGATTTCAATCCAAATCCATACAAGTAGATTTATTTTCCTTGATCAACTGATCCAAGACATGCCAATTCTTCCAATCGATGGGGGTCGTTATGGTACTGATGAAATGAAGAAGATTTTTGATGATCAAAAAAAGATAACATATCAATTAGAGATAGAGGCAGCAGTTGCGTTATCTCAATCAGAGATAAGGATGATTCCAAAGGATGCAGCGTTAAACATATCAAAGATGGCAAAATCTGGAAAGATCACAGTAAAAAGAGTGAAACAGTTAGAGGCAAAAAGTGATCATGATACAGCAGCTTTGGTAGAAGCCCTAAGCGAGATTTGCAAGCCCTCTGCAAAACCATGGATACATTATGGTTTGACAAGCAATGACCTAGTAGATACAAGTAATTCATTACAATTCCGGGATACTCTTAATATCATAGAACCAAAAGTAGCAAAATTAGCCATCATTTTAGCAGACAAGGCGGTAAAGTACAAGGCCTTGCCAGCAGTAGGAAGGACACATGGACAACATGCAAGCATAATTTCTTTTGGACTAAAATTTGCCAATTGGGCACATGAGATGTCAAAGCATGTAGAAAGAATAGAGGAAATAAAGAAGAGAATTTTGATTTGTAAGACACTAGGTGTTGTAGGAACAGGTTCGCTCATGGGTGCAAAAGCTTTGGAGGTACAAAGAAGAGTGTCAAAGAAGCTCCAGCTATATCCAGCAGATGTAACAACCCAAGTAGTTGCCCGTGAAAGATATGCAGAATTCATCTTTTACATGGCTCTGATTGGATCTACACTTGAAAAAATTGCAATAGAGATTCGTAATCTCCAAAGAACAGAGATAGGCGAGGTTGCAGAATCTTTCAAGAAAGGTCAGATGGGAAGCAGTGCAGTACCAGTAAAGAGAAATCCAGTAAAAAGCGAGCGTGTAACATCGCTTTCAAAATTATTACGCAGCCAGATATCAGTGGCTTTTGAAAATATCCCACTATGGCATGAAAGAGACTTGTCAAACTCTGCAAATGAGAGATTCATCATTCCAACTGGAGCCATCTTACTTGATGAGATGCTTGAAACCATGACAAGGATAATCAGCTCCCTGTTTGTAAATGAAGATAAAATAAGACAAAATCTTGAAATCACAAAAGGTCAGATATTTGCAGAATTTGTTCTGGACTCTTTGATACAGAAAGGGGTTCCAAGATTTGAAGCATACAGAGACATACAGCGAGTAGCATTTGCAGCTTCAGAAGAAGGAGCAGATTTTAGAGATGCAGTAAGAAATGATGAGGCATTCTCATCTCACTTGACTGGTGAAGAAATTGATAGAGTGTTTATTCCTGAAAACCATCTTGGTGCGTCATTTGATATAATCAAAAACGTGTCAAGCAAGGTCAGAAATTCATGTTCCAAGTTTTCTTGACTTTTAAGAGATTTTTGTGAATCAGAGAACCATACTGCATTGCTTTTTTGAGCTTGAGAGCAGATTCTTCTGGAACTCCAATTGATACTGCAAGTTTTCTGACAATATGTTTTCTGACAAGGTCATCATTGCCGTTTATCTTGTGTTCTAATGGAATAGTTTTTGCAAATTCTACAAACTTTTCTAACAGAAATGGTTGCACAATTATGACACCAAATTCAGATGCAATTTGATTTACTGCCTTCATCATTCTTGTTTCATTGTCTAGCTTGTCTTTTATCATCTCAAGTACGGCATCGTTTCCCTCTAAGATTGAATCCCTATAGGCATTGTACCCACAGAAGAGCTCATCTATACCATTAGCAGTTATCACCTTGTCAATTTTATGATTTTTTGCAAGTTTTGCTACATAATAAAATGCAATACAGTTTTCATTCCAGGATAAATTATCTACATTGATTGTGTCCCAGATTTTTTTTGCCACATCTGCAAACGTTTTCTCGGAAATGATTTCTACTTTGTGCTCCATGCCAAGTACTTTTGCCATATGTTTTGAAAACTCTACATCATGTGAATCCTCAAAACCCATTGTAAGAAGCAGTACATCATATCCCAGGTCTTGACAAATTTTTGCCAAAAGACAACTGTCAACCCCACCAGAAAATGAAATTCCTATTTTTTTAGAATCTTTTACATTTTCAACAGATTGGATCATTTGTATATGTAGATCTTTTTCAAGATCTGTCATTGTTCCAGCAGCCATTTCACAATAGACTCATTTTGAGAGTTAAATATAGGATTCTGTAAAAGTTATCAGAATGTTCAAGTTAACTGAAGAACAAATAAGATCAGAATTATCAGGATTGCAGGGATGGGGTGTAGTAAACGGAAAACTTCACAAGGATTTTGTATTTGATGATTTTATCCAAGCCTTTGGTTTTATGTGCAAAGCGGCAATGCACATAGAAAAGATGAACCATCATCCAGAATGGTTCAATGTCTACAACAAGATATCAGTAGACTTGGTAACACATGATGCAGGAGGAATTACACAAAACGATATTGCCCTTGCAAGAACTCTAAATTCACTAGAAAAATAAGCACTATTGCTCTAACACCTGTACAGAATTTATATACGGATTGAGCAGAATTTTTCAAATGCCAACAGGCTCTACAATTTTGGATTCAGATTTCAAGTATATCGATAACAAAGGCAATCTGTTGAAAAGTAGAACAGAGCTCTCAATAGCACAGATGCTTGAATTTCTACAAATAGAATATCAGTATGATTATGCTGTAACCCTAAACAATGGAAAGAGAATAAACGTCGATTTCAAAACAGACAGGGGCTTGATCGAAGTAATAGACACTGAAATAGATATTGCAAAATATAAAGAACTCAAAGCAGAACTGTCCGATGTCAAAATAATTGCAATGGGGCATCCAAAATTTGCGGCAAGGCTATCAGAATTACAAGACATCATACTCTACAAGACCCAAGAAGTTCAGACAGGTTCCATATTCATGGAAGATCCCTCATTTGCATTTGATTATGCACACATATTGCCTCTAGTGGAAAAGTGTTCAATTCTACATGGTCATACATCATCTGTCACTGTAGAGCTAGTAGGAGAGATGAAAAATAACTTGTTGATGGATTTTGGAGAAGCAAAGAAGATCATCAAGGAGGTTATTTCAATTTTAGATCATAAATTTTTCATTAACGAGAAATATCTCATTAAAGAAGACAATGAACATTATAGGATCGGATTTGACGGTCCAAAGGGAAGATTTGATCTCCAAGTTCCAAAGAATACAACTTATCTTTTAAGAGGAGAAGCTACTGTTGAAAATTTATCTACTGAATTAATCAAACTGCTTGTTCCAAAGATGCCAAAAAATATCGAGGCGGTAGGAGTCTACATTTACGAGGGCTATAACAAGGGAGCCCACATCATATCACAAATCTCAAAGATCTAAGATATGGAGCCAACTATCAAGGAAACTGCTTGGAATCCTGAGATTGAGAAACAAATTCTAAAACAGTGGGAAGAGTCACACATTTACGATTTCAAACCAGAAGGAGATGTGTTTGTAATTGATACTCCGCCGCCCTATCCGTCAGGAAGGCCATGGCATATTGGTGCCGCATCACACTATGCTCAGATAGACATGATTGCAAGAACCGCAAGAATGTTTGGAAAGAATGTTTTGTTCCCAATAGGAATTGACAGAAACGGTCTTCCTGTTGAAATGTACACAGAAAAAAAGCATGGGATTAGGATGCATGAGACAGAAAGAGGCGAGTTTCTTAAGCTCTGTGCAACAGCACTAGATGATTTGGAGGCAGAAATGATTCAAATCATGAAGAGCCTTGGCCTTAGCGGAAATTTTGCAGAATATTACAGAACAGATTCCGAGAAATACCGTACCCTGACCCAATCCACATTCATCGAGATGTGGAAAAAGGAGCAAATCTATCTTGCGAACAGACCCAACAACTATGATTGGGTAACAGGTACCACGATAGCAGATGCTGAGATAATCTATGAAGAGATTCCTACAAAGCTAGTCCATATGAAGTTCAAGGTAAAGGAACACGAAAAGACAATAATCATTGCAAGTACCAGACCTGAGTTGTTATGTGCATGCCAGACAGTAATTGTAAACCCGGAAGATGAAAGATATTCAGACGTGATTGGAAAAAAAGTAATCATCCCCATGATAAATAGAGAGGTGGAGATCAAGGCACATCCTTCTGCTGAAAAAGAATTTGGTTCTGGAGCAGTAATGGTTTGTAGTTATGGTGATCAAAACGATGTTGCATTATTCAGAGACCTCAAGCTAGAAGAGATTGCAGCAGTTGGAACAAACGGAAGAATGAAAGAGGTTGCAGGACCATATGCAGGCCTCAAGGTAAAGCAAGCAAGAGAAAAAATAATTGAAGATTTACAGAATCAAGGTCTTGTAGAAAAAATAGAAAGCATCAACCATAGAACGCCAATATCTGAAAGAAGTAAGACTGCAATTGAAATTATTTCCATGGAAGAATATTATCTAAAACAAAAAGATGCAGTTAACAAAATAAAAGGACTTGGAGCAAAAATTGATTTTCATCCTCCAATGCACAAGCAGATCTTGATGAACTGGCTTGAATCAATCTCGATTGATTGGCCAATCTCAAGAAGAAGATTTTACGGTACGGAGATACCGATATGGTATTGTAAAAAGTGTAATGAGCCTCACGTACCAGAGCCTGGAAGGTACTATAGACCATGGAAAGATCCTAGTCCAATATCAAAGTGTACCAAGTGTGATTCCATAGAGTTTGTAGGGGAACAGCGTACGTTTGATACATGGATGGATTCTAGTGTATCTCCACTTTATATCACCAAATACAAGCAAGATGAAGAATTTTTTAGAAAGACATACCCTACTACCATCAGACCACAATCAAAGGATATTGTACGTACTTGGCTATACTATACCATTTTACGATGTGAGCAACTCACTGGCAAGACACCATGGAGTGATGCATGGATAATGGGTTATGGGGTAGACGAGCACGGTGCAAAGATGAGTAAAAGCAAGGGCAATGTTATTGATCCTCTTCCAGTCATACAGAAATTTGGTGCAGATACATTCAGGTTTTGGAGTGCAAGTGAGATAAATCTAGGATATGACTTTAGATGCTCTGAGCAAAAAATAGAGACAACCAAAAAGTTTCTAAGTAAACTTTGGAATGTTTCAAGATTTCTTTCTGGATTTCCAGTGATAAAATCAGGAAAACCCAATCCTTCTGACAAGTGGA
>JANWLA010000047.1 GCA_025451075.1 Nitrosotalea sp.
CCACTGGAGCCCTTAGCGGTGATCATGTGATCTAAACTGTCGCCATACCAGGCTAGGCTACGACCCCACGTAATGAACATAAATGCACTTGAATTTTAATTTACTTGACTTCTGAAGATTTATTGGTACCATCGTACTCTTTTTGAGCGTTGGATTGTTCCAAAAAAGATACATGTTATAATTTTCATCTTTTAATCAATTACATGCCTAAATCGGATTCAAATCACTTGGAGAGCAAAATTTGGTTCGTCCAATAATCATACTATTGGGAGCAATTCCAGTACTTGCAGCTCTTTTCATTGTGGTGCCAACACTTCTTCGACCTGAAATTACAAACGTTGCAGTTAATTCTGATGATGTCATATCAATAGAGTATAGCAAACAACACTTCAAAAAAATATCATTTGGCCTTACTCAGAGCATTGGCGCTGATACAACTGAAGTTCTAACTATCTCAAATGACGGCCAAACTACCTATAGTCTTACAAAGAACGGCTATTCTGAACCTGATACAAAATATCAACTGTCAAAAGATGAGGTCAAGAGGCTAACGGCACTCATAAAAGAGACGGGATTCATGGAAATCCCACAGACATCTTATCAAGTAAAAAGTGATGTAAACGAGTATGAAAAATATGGATTACAAGTTACATTGGATGGCAAATCAATCAATCTGCAATGGCCTGACCAGAATTCTACTCAGGAATTCATTCCTCCGTTGATAAACGAGGTTCAATCCAGCATGGATGCTGTAATTGCAGAAATAATAAAATAAATAGCCTAAGACGCGATCAAATCTCATGATTCCGCTTTCTGGTGATTTGGGTGATACTAAAGGAGTAATCAAGGAAAATATAGGATCATTTGGTACCACGCGAGGAACCTCTACTCTAAAACGTGGTTTTGCGCACATGCTCAAAAATGGAGTTGTGATGGATGTTACAACTGTTGAACAAGCTCAAATTGCAGAAGATGCTGGTGCAGTTGCAGTAATGGTTTTGGATAAACTTCCATCTGATGTTAGAAAGGCTGGAGGTGTTGCAAGAACAGCGAGTATCAGAATTATCCAAGAGATTATGGATTCTGTAACAATTCCTGTTATGGCAAAATGCAGAATAGGTCATGTATATGAGGCAATGGTTCTACAAGAAACAAATGTAGACATGATAGATGAATCTGAAGTTCTAACACCTGCAGATGAAAATCATCACATATGGAAATGGGATTTCACAAGCCCATTTGTAAATGGTGCAAGAAATCTAGGCGAAGCTCTTCGAAGAATAGAAGAAGGTGCTGCTATGATTAGAACAAAAGGAGAACCTGGTACTGGTAATGTTGCAGAGGCTGTTATTCATATTAAAAATGTAAATACCGAACTTAGACGAATAAAATCAATCTATGATGCAGGTGATGAACAAGATCTGATTAGTGTTGCAAGGGAATTAAAAGTTTCATACTCTGTTGTGGAAGAGACCGCAAGTTTGGGTAGATTACCTGTTGTCAACTTTGCAGCAGGTGGAATCTCAACTCCTGCAGATGCTGCATACTTGATGACTCTGGGTTGTGATGGAGTGTTTGTAGGATCTGGAATATTCAAAGCTGATGATGCAAAAGAAAGAGCACAAGCAATAGTTTTGGCAACCACATTCTGGGAAGATCCAGACAAGGTAAAGGAAGCACAAAAAATGATTGATGAAAGACAATCAATGTTGGGGTTGGACACAAAGAATCTTGAGCTGAGAATGCAAGAACGTGGAAGTACCGCATGAGCGGTATTAACATAGGAGTATTGGCAGTTCAGGGAGATGTTGTAGAAAACATAATGGCCACAAAGATGGCAATTGAAGAACTAGGTTTGGATGGTATTGTAACTGAGGTTAAAACTCCTGAACAGATTTCTGATCTTGATGGATTAATAATACCAGGTGGAGAAAGTACTGTAATTGGTACACTATCTCTAGTCAATGGTTCCCTGAAAAAAATTAAAGAAAAAATTGCAAGTGGAATGCCAGTTTTTGGAATATGTGCAGGTATGATAATGCTCTCAAAAAAGGCAAAAGATAGAGTAGTTGGTGAAATGGATCAACCACTGTTGGACTTTCTTGATGTCAAAATAGAACGAAATACCTTTGGCAGACAAAAAGACTCGTTTGAATCTGAAATTTCGATGGATAAAATAGGAATCAAAAAGTTCCAAGGCGTATTCATCAGAGCACCTTCCATCCTGGAAGCAGGAAAGGATGTGGAGATATTATCAAAGTTTAATGAAAAGATAATTGCAGTAAAACAAGGAAATATCATTGGCACTGCATTTCATCCTGAACTTACAGGGGATCTTTCACTTCACAAATACTTTGTAAACTTGATTAAAGCAAAGCATTAGATGTTTTTTAGATACAATTATCAGAAATACCGTTTATATTAAATTCCGATCAGTTGCATATTGTAATTACGATGCAAATAGAAACAACTCCTGAACTAGTTTCAAAGGTTTATGCCAAAATCACAGAAAACATTACAAAATATAGAAAACTAGTCAACAGACCGCTTACTCTGACTGAAAAAATCTTGGTAGGTCATCTTGATGATATTGAAAGTGCAAAAGATCTAGAACCAGGAAAGAGCTATTCATTTTTCAGGCCTGATAGAGTTGCACTACAAGATGTAACTGGACAGATGGTAATTCTACAATTCATGCAATCAGGTCTTAAACGAAGTACACTTCCAACAACTGTTCATTGTGATCACCTCATTCGTGCCAAAGTTAGCGGAGATGTAGACATTAAAGTCGCACTAGATGAAAATAGCGAAGTCTACAAATTCCTTGAATCATCATCTAGAAAATATGGCATAGGGTTCTGGAAACCAGGTGCGGGAATTATTCATCAGGTTGTACTAGAAAATTATGCTTTTCCTGGTGGGTTGATGATTGGAACAGACTCTCATACACCAAATGCAGGTGGCCTAGGTATGCTTGCTGTTGGAGTGGGAGGATTGGATGCAACAGAGGTTATGGCAGGATTTCCATGGGAACTAATGTATCCCAAAAGAATTGGTATACATCTCAAAGGTGAGCTAAACGGTTGGGTTGCACCAAAAGATGTCATACTGTATGTAGCATGGAAGCTTACTGTATCAGGTGGAACAAATGCCATAGTAGAATACTTTGGACCTGGTACCAAGTCAATTAGCTGTACTGGTAAAGCTACAATAACAAATATGGGTGCAGAAATTGGTGCGACATGTTCTGTATTTCCATATGATGATAGGATGGAGGTTTATCTCAAGTCCACTAATCGTGGACAAATTGCAGATCTTGCAAATAAGTATCAAGACATTCTTGTTGCAGATCCTGAGATTGAACAAAATCCAGAAAAATATTTTGATAAAGTAATAGAAATTGATCTATCTACATTAGAACCGTATATTGCAGGTCCACATACCCCAGATCTTGCAAGACCAATATCTAGGCTAGCAGAAGATGTAAAAGAAAATAAATATCTTGATACAATTTCTGTAGCTCTTATCGGAAGTTGTACTAATTCTTCTTATGAAGATATGACAAGGGCTGCATCTGTTGCAGAACAAGCAAAATCTCATGGAATGCATGTGCAAATTCCTCTTCTTGTAACTCCAGGTTCAGAACAAATCAGAGCAACAATCGAACGAGATGGACAAATGAATACTCTACACGAGATTGGCGCAACTGTATTGGCCAATGCATGTGGTCCGTGTATAGGACAATGGAACAGACCTGAGATAAAAACTGGAGAAAAAAATACTATTGTTACTTCATTTAACAGAAATTTTCCTGGACGAAATGATGGTAGTCGAGAGACAATGGCCTTTATGGGAAGTCCTGAATTGATTGTTGCACTTGCACTTGGTGGCAGACTATCATTTAATCCACTAAAAGATACTCTGAAAGGGTCTGATGGAAAAGAGTTCAAACTAGAACCTCCAAAAAAAGCACCAGAGGTACCATCAAAGGGATTTTCAAATATAGGACAAATCTATATCCCGCCTGCAGAAAATCCGGACGAAATTGAAGTTATAATCAATCCTACAAGTGGTAGATTGCAAAAACTAGAACCATTTCTGAAATGGGATGGTAAAGATTTTGTTGAATTGCCACTCTTACTGAAAGCAAAAGGCAAGTGCACTACAGATCACATCTCTCCTGCTGGTGCATGGTTATCATTGCGGGGTCATATAGATAAAATCAGTGACAACATATTCCTTGGAGCCGTTAATGCATTTACAAATGATGTTGGAAAAGGAAAAAACCAACTAAACGGAAACACCGAATCATTTCCAGTCATTGCAAGACAATACAAAGAGAAAGGATTGAAATGGATAGTGATAGGGGACAACAATTACGGGGAGGGCAGCAGTAGGGAACATGCAGCCATGTCTCCACGATATCTTGGATGTGCTGCAGTTATTGCACGAAGTTTTGCACGTATCCATGAAACCAATCTGAAAAAACAAGGAGTGTTAGCTCTTACCTTTGTCAATCCATCTGATTATGACAAGATTCAGGAAACTGATAAAATAAGCATACTTGATCTATCTAAGATACAGCCTGGAAAAAATGTCAAGTGTGTACTATATCATAAAGATGGAACAAAAGATGAGATTGCACTCAAGCATTCATACAATGATTTCCAGATAAAATGGTTCAAGGCAGGTTCTGCTTTGAATATTATGCGTGAGAGAGAAGCACAGGCAGCATAAAAAAGTAAAAACTAATAGTTTCGGTGTTGTTATTTTCTATCTACCATGAGTCATACATTTGATCCAAATGAACTCTACAACAGAGTAGTTCATTATTACATTGATAAGAAGAGTTACTCAAAAGAACAAGCAAATCAGATAGCCCGTAAAGTAGTGGAGAGAGAAAAAAGCAGGCATACATGCAAGAATGTCAATTGTGGTCACGGCATAGATGACCACATAAGACATAGTGAAACGTGTCTTGTTCTAGACTGTGAATGCAGAAAATTTGTTAGTTAGATACTTGTAAGAGTATCTTTCCAAACTGGTTACTTTCTTCCATCTTTTGGTGTGCATCTTGTGCATCTTTTAGATCAAATACACTATCAATTATAGGTCTTATTTTTTTTAATTTCATAAACTTGTGTAACGAAACAAGTTGGGATTTTGAACCAAGATATGCGCCTATTATTTGGGCTTCTTTGCTGTAAAATGATCTGATGTTTACAACTGCTTCTCCTCCAGTTGTAGTGCCGCATGCAATCATTCTTCCTTTCACCTTGAGGACTTCAAGACTTACAGGCCATGTCTTTGCACCCACATGATCAATTACTGCATCTACTCCAACTTGATTGGTAAATCTTAGGACCTCTGATGTAACATCTCTGGTACTTCGATCTATGATAAAATCTGCCCCTAATTTTTTTGTAAGTGTTGTTTTGTTTTTGTCTGATGCCACTGTGATGATCTTCAAACCTTTTGCTTTTGCAAGTAAGATTGCGGCAGAGCCAACTCCACTGTTTGCACCCCAAATTAGGATAGTATCGCCTTTTTTACATCTTGATTTTTCTAACATGTTCCACGCTGTAAGATATGAGACATTAATTGCAGCAGCTTCCTTGTCTGAAAACCAACCTGGTTTTTTTATTATGTTCTTTTTTGGGACTGAAATGATCTCTGCATAACCTCCATGATATCTGCCAAACCCGCCTATGATTCCAAAAGAGACTCTTGGAATTCCATTATCAATTGCGGGATACACTACAACCTTGTCACCTTTTTTGAAATCTCCAAATCCTTCTAATACAGTCCCACAAATATCGCAACCTAAAATGTGTGGAAACGTCACACTCTTGCCTGGCATTCCATTTCTTACCCAAATGTCCAGGTGGTTTACTGCACAATGGTTTACTCTAACTAGAACATGTCCTTTTTGTGAAACAGGATCTGGAACTTGTTCATATGATAATACCTCAGGTCCGCCATGTTTTTTGATAATTACGGCCTTCAACTCTTAGTGACAGGTAAAATTATTATTTAAAGAACGCCACAAATGCACATCTTAATCACAAGAGAAAACTTGTTAAGCCATGATCATGTAAAATCATGATTGACAAAACCGAAAATTCTAGCATTTGCAGGAAGTACTCGCGTTGATTCATTTAATCAAAAATTAGTCAAGATTGCAGCAGCGGGTGCAATGGAGAGCGATGTAGATGTTACTGTTATTAATCTTCGAGATTTTGCAATGCCTCTTTATGATGGGGATTTGGAACAAAAAGAAGGACTTCCTCCTAATGCGCGCAAGCTCAAGGACTTGATGTTGTCACATCAAGGATTTCTCATTTCTTCGCCAGAGTATAACAGCTCAATATCGGGTGTTCTAAAAAATACCATTGATTGGGTATCTAGGCCATCTGAAGGCGAGGAACCACTGGCTTGCTTTAAGGGAAAAGTTGCAGGAATAATGAGTGCATCTCCTGGTGGTCTTGGCGGTCTTCGTGGATTGGTTCATGTGCGTGCAATTCTTGAAAATATCTATGTACTTGTAATTCCGGATCAGATCGCAATAGCAAAAGCTCATGAAGTATTCAATGTTGATGAAACTCTAAAAGACAAAAAACAAGAGGATCAAGTAAAAAGAATCGGTGCTGGTGTTGCTAAACTGTTGATAAAATTAACTGCCTAAATTTTATTTTGCGCTTTGATTCATCTGGATAATTCCAAAAATGTTTCCCTCTGTATCCATGCATGTTGCATAATGCCCAACCCCGGGAATTTCCATTTTTGGTACTAGTATCTGACCTCCGTTTGATTGAACCTTGATTACATATTCATCAATTGAAGGTATTTCTATCGTATTTGTCATGCCTATTTGTCCGGGCATTCTCCTTGCTAATCCGCCATTAATTCCTGGCGTGTTATTATCTCCAGTCTTTATCATCCAATATTCCATTGGACCGTCCCACTTGTCAAACTTCCATCCAAATGTATCCTGATAGAACTTCTGTGCTCTCTCTGGGTTGTCAGAAGGAATATCAAAATGCGTAATTCGTGGCATTGTACAAAATATGTATTGTATGTTATTTAAGCTCTAACTATATTTGTTCACTAGACTATGTTATGCATAGCCTTGAGGTCTTTTGCAAATGGCTCCAAACTTGTCGGAATTGCAATCGCTATTGTATCCTTTAATGACAAACTCATACTTTTTTTCTTGTTCCATACTTCTGAATTAAATTCAGTGATTTCCTTTGTGTATCTTGTCCAGTCTTCATGACCTTCTGGTTCTACAAATTTTTCATGGTGTATAGTATTTTGCGAATAAAGATTTTGCCATAGGTGATCTGTGATAAATGGTGTAATTGGTGCAAGCAGTGTCAAAACTGAAGAAAGAACTTTGTGTAATGTAAATATCGCTCCATCCCGTTCTTCATCTGTAAAGCCAGAACTGTATGCTCTTCCCTTTACCATCTCAATGTAGTGTGCTGCAAAAAGATTCCATGTGAATTCTCTTAACGCAGTGGCAGGCACAAAGAAATTATACTCGCTGTAACCTTTCTTACATTCTGTTATCACCTTGTCAAGTTCTGAGAGTATCCACTTGTCAGAAGGATTGGGTTTTCCTGATTTTATCACTGGAAATCCAGAAAGAAATCTTGAAACATTCCAAAGTTTACTTAGAAACTTTTTGGTTGTCTCTATTTTTTGCTCAGAGCATCTAAA
>JANWLA010000048.1 GCA_025451075.1 Nitrosotalea sp.
AATGACTTACACTCCAGGCCAACCAGTACCTCTACACAAGAACGGTATATTCGTAAAAGGCTGGGCAGAAGACGCCGCACTATAAAAGCGGAATCTATCTTCTTTTTTATTATTTTTTCATATTGAAGAATTTGATCTTTGTTTTCATTCCCTTGGAATGGAACTTTAAGAATTCATCATTTGTGGAATAAATGTTCTTGAATTTATTATTCTTGAGAAAGATATTCCATGTTTTGGCAAATTCGGGAAACTCGTCTTGATTATAATCAGTGTTGGATATCACATAGTGAGCGGCAGGATAAATGTCTGATAGTTCCAATGGAATAATTCCAAGATATGGGTTGTATTGACAAAACTGTATGTCATCTAGTTTGGCAGAAAATTTCTTTTTTAGGCTGTTGTACTCTGATGAAGTGTAAAATGGTCTTATGCTTCCATCTGGTATGATTACTAGTGTTTTCTTCTTTGTTCTAAATTTGCGTACAAGCGAATGGAATCTCCAAAGTTCTGGTCTGAACTGATCCTCTTTAGAAAAGAGAAAGACTGCATTTTCCTTGTATCGTGGAGTGGTCTCTGCGAAAAATGCTGTATTTTTGGTAAAAATAGATATACTTTCAAATAACTTGGGATGTGATCTTGCCTTTCTTATGGTATACTCCCATAACCGCCCTTCATGAATTGCTTCTTTAACTCGGTCCACTTCGGCCTTTATGGCATACAGGTTATGAAGCGCTATCTTGTTGGTTCTGTCTTCTTTATCCAATGATAGCATCTCCTTTGGTTTTAGTTTGGTACAGACTTCGCAATTGCAGGAAAAATAAGCCACCTCAGAAAGATGTGCAGTGCCATCTTCCATAATGTATCTGTCATGTTTTGCATATAGCATGTATGATGCCGAATCAAACGTATCACAACCAAGAGCTACTGCAAGAGGTATGGTAAGTGGATGACCAGCTCCAAACAAATGTAGTGGGACAGAATCAGGAATGTTCTTCTTTGCTGTTATTATCATTTTGGCAAGAAGTCTGTATTCATATGACTCCATGAACTCAACTGGACTGCCCAACGCTAGCATCTGAAAACCTGAATCAAGCAGTGCTCTTGTTGATTTTTTTACAAGATCCGAATGCTCGCTTCCCTGTATTGGCCCAACCCATATCTGACCGTTGTCGTCTCTTGCATCAAGTGTCTCCTTTGAGACTTTGAGTGTATGTTGTACGTATTCTATTGCTTTCTTTTTTGACAGGCCAAGTCCTGTTGGACGGTCCAAAGGAATTGCAATATCTGTTTTTATTCCCTTTTCAAAATCTGCAATTTTTTTGTAATCTACATCAATGTCTCCATATTCAAGGACCTGGTATCCACCAGAGTCTGTCATGATTGCTCCATCATAATCAATTATCTTGTGAATGCCTTGCTTTATTGCCTCGTCACCATATCTCTTCAGTGTGATGTATGCATTTGTTATGACCAGATCAAATCCCATCTCTCTTAATTTTCTAGCAGGAATTTTTTGTTTGACTGGATGAATCACAGGAACAAATGCAGGCGTCTCAATTTTGCCATGGTTTGTGTGAAGTATTCCTATCCTTCCAGCAAGATCTGATTTTTTTATCTCAAACATTTTACATTATATCCTAGTATGACGTAATTTGAATCTAGTATGGAAAGAATTTTTGCATGTCCCCTTTTTTGAGAACCAGTTGCAGCCAATCTATCTTGTCCTCATTCGTTCTAGTTCCTTTGAAAACTGATTCTACTTTCTTTGCAGTGGCAGAAATTGATCTAGTACTTGTATCAATCTGAAATGTCTTTTTCTGGCCAAATTGATGCACTGCATCGTAATATGTTATACCCAGTATCTCACTGCCAAGATTTTCAAGCGACTTTTTTCTAGCATATTTTCTTTTCTTGTATATTGATTGGAGTTTGTACGGGCTTTTTCTTAACACCACTGATACTTCCACATTTTTTGGCGATACAACATATGGAGCAAGGTGTCCCACCAGTATGGAATCCTTTAATGTTTTTTTATCTATTATTTTCTTGATCTTACTGACATCTACATCAAGAATTCCGTTATTTTTCTTGAATAATCCTTGGTCAATTGCAATTCTGCTGATATCGATTACTTTCAGATCGAGTTTTTTTGAAATCAATTTTGCTATGGTATGCTTACCTGTTCCGGGATTTCCAGTTATTACTTTCAATAAATGTCATAAAATGGATTGAAATTAAACACTTTTGGAATACTAATAAGAGCATACGCCAGACTCTTTTGCATGCAAATTGGTCTGCTAGGGAAAACCAATGTGGGCAAGTCGACATTTTTTTCAGCCGCTACTCAAACAACTGCTCAAATTGGCAATTACCCATTTACAACTATTGAGCCAAATATGGGAATTGCTTATGTAAAAACTGATTGTGCATGCAAGCATTTTGCCATACCGCACACTCATCCAATGTGCGTTAATGGAACTAGGTATGTTGCAATCAAGTTAATTGATGTTGCAGGTCTTGTACCAGGCGCTCACGAAGGTAAAGGGCTTGGTAATAAATTTCTGGATGATGCCAGAACATCTGAGGTTTTAATTCATGTAGTAGATGCTTCAGGTTCTACTGATATACAGGGCCAATCGGTTCCACCAGGAACTCATGATCCACTAGAAGATGTCAAATTCGTTGAGGAAGAATTTGATCAATGGATGAAACAGATACTCCAAAGAGAATGGCAAAAACTATCTAGAGAATTAGAAAGTAAAAGTGGCAAGGTAATACAGGCTATTGCACAAAGATTTAGTGGACTTGGGATAGATGAGTATGATGTGGAATCTGTAATACACAGCTTGAATTTGCAGTCAAAAAAACCTCATGATTGGAGTGAAGATGATCTTGTTTTGTTTGTTAAAACACTCAGAAAACGCACAAAGCCTATCGTAATAGCTGCAAACAAATCCGATCTTTGTCATGATCTTGGTATATTGGGTGAGTTAAAAAAAACACATCCCACAATTGCATGCAGTGCAGAAACAGAACTCCTTCTCAGAAAAGCAGCAAAGAGCGGAATCATAGAGTATCTGCCAGGAGAAAAATCCTTTAAGATAAAAAATGGCATAAATCTAAACCCTCAACAACAAAAGGCACTTGAGTTGGCAGAAAAAGTTGTATCAAAACTTGGTGGAACTGGAGTTCAACAGACTCTAGATCATGCATGTTTTGATCTTTTAAAACTAATTACAGTATTTCCAGTAGAAGATGAAACAAAATTATCTAACAAAAACGGAGAAGTACTGCCTGACGCAAAACTCTTACGTCTGGGTTCTACTGCACGAGACTTGGCAAAATCCATACACCAGGATCTTGCAAATGGATTTCTTTTTGCAATTGATGCCAAGACAAAACAAAGAATAGGTGCAGAACATCCGCTCAAAAACGGTGATGTCTTGAAAATTGTATCAACTCTGAGTAGGGGATAAAATGCTTAGTCTTGGGATTGAAAGTACTGCTCATACATTTTCTTGCGCAATAGTGGAAAAAAAAGGAAAACAAGGAAAAATTCTCTCTGATGTTAGAAGAATCTACAGGCCTCCAGAGGGGGAGGGAATCCATCCACGGGAAGCATCACGCCACCACGCAGAACACTCCCCAGAGGTTCTTTCAGAATGTCTCAGAAAAGCTAATGTGAAAATTGACGATCTTGACATTATATCCTATGCAGCAGGTCCAGGTCTTGGACCCTGTTTGAGAATTGGGGCAGTTGTAGCTAGGTCTCTGGCTTCATACTATGACATTCCGATATATCCCGTAAATCATGCATTAGGTCATATCGAACTTGGAAAAATGTTGACTGGTGCAAAAGATCCACTCGTATTACTTGTGTCAGGAGGTCACACAATGATTTTGGCATTTCTCTCAAAGAAATGGCGAGTCTTTGGTGAAACACTGGACATTACTGTAGGTCAATTGCTGGATCAAATTGGACGCCATGCAGGATTTGCATCACCCTGTGGTCCAAAAATAGAAGAACTTGCGTCACAATCAACAGAGTATGTACCATTACCTTATGTTGTAAAGGGAAACGATGTATCATTTTCAGGTCTCTTGTCAGCAACAAAAAGAATAATCCCAAAGGGAATTGAATCCACGTGTTTTTCACTGCAAGAAACCGCATTCTCAATGATGGGCGAAGCCACCGAAAGAGCTCTTGCATTCACGGGAAAAAAAGAACTCTTGATTGTAGGCGGGGTTGCTGCAAACAAGAGATTGTCTGACATACTCTCAAGTATATGTAAAAGACACAACTGCAAGTTTTTTGTAGCGCCAAAGGAGTATGCTGGAGATTGCGGTTCTCAAATATCTTGGATTGGGTTGTTGGAATCTTCAACTAGACCAGGAGTAAATTTTGAAGATACTTTTGTAAAACAATCATGGAGACTTGATACTGTTGAGGTTCTCTATTAAGGAGAATATTTGGAAATAGCTTCTTTTACGTCTTTTTCCCATTTGCCTGTATTGTATACTCCAAACTTGTAGGTTTTTTCAGCTTCATCTGACTTTATCTTTATTCTGATTTTTTTAATTATCCTGCCTTCTTTTGCCACTTCTGTTATCTGATTAAGATTAGCTTCTAGAGCTGTTTTTCCAAATTTCTTTGAAAAATCAATTATTCTTCCTTCTGTCTTGTCAAAAGCAATTCTCTTATTTGTTAGTGTAAGAATGCCAGGACCTAGAGAGTCTTCCGAACAATCTTCTTGTGTTATTCGCTTCTCATCTGGTTCCATGTCGATTTTCTTACATCCTGCGTTATAATTGTATATTGTTTTAAAAAAAACTAATTTTACGAAACAGACATGATTGTAACTTAAAATATGTTTGACTCTCTTGGTTTTTTATTGAAACTTGTCAAAAAGGGAGCAGAAGCAGATATCTATGCTACATCATGGAATGGACAAGATTCTATTTTAAAAATCCGAAAAAAGAAAGATTACAGAGTTGATTCTCTTGATACTAGGATACGAACTCTAAGAACTATCCGGGAAGCAAAAATGATCTCAGAGGCCAAAACTTTTGGAGTGCTTACACCGCTTGTTTATTTTGTAGATGAAAAAAAATGTGAAATATATCTCCAGCTCATAAAAGGAAAGCTAGTTCGAGATCTTCCTGTAAAACAAATTGTAAAAACATGCAAGGAAATAGGAAAAATGGTGGCAATCCTTCATAGAAATGGTATCATGCATGGAGACCTGACCACCTCTAACTTTATTCTCTCTCAAAAAGGATTGGTTATACTTGACTTTGGGCTTTCACAAAAAACTGGTGCAATTGACGATTATGCAATAGACCTTCGTTTATTCAAGGAGGTTCTAAACAGTGCACATGCTCAAATTGTAGATGACGCTTGGGCTTTGTTCGTACGAGGGTATCAAAGTATATTGGGAAAAACTCTCACAGAAAAAATCATCGATCAGGTTTTAGTGATAGAAAAAAGAGGAAGGTATGCAAATGTCGTATGATATATTTTTTGCAAGCTCAAACAAAAACAAGTTCGAAGAAGCAAAAAACATCACCTCGAAATTTGGTCTACAACTGAAATTTTTAAAGTCTGACCTACAAGAAATCCAAGCCGATACATTGGAAGAGATTGCAAGGCACAAAGCCATTCAGGCATTTTCAATCCATTCAAGGCCTGTGATTGTGGAAGATGCTGGACTTTTCATAAAATCGTTAAATGGTTTTCCAGGACCGTATTCGTCATTTGTGTTTGATACTATTGGCAACAAGGGAATACTACGACTTGTATCTGTAAAACGAAATGCCATATTCCGATCAATTATTGCATATTGCCAGGGATATGACGATGTGCACTTTTTTAGCGCAGATGTAGATGGAATGATATCAAAAAAAGAACAGGGCAGAAAATGGGGCTTTGATCCCATCTTTATTCCATCTGGAAAAAATAAATCATACTCTCAACTTGTAGAAAAAAATCAAATCTCGCATCGATATTTAGCACTGAAAAAATTTGCTAATTGGTATCTGAATAAGAAGAGATCCAGCGGTCTGTGAATCGTTGCTGATTCTGAAGAGCGACAATTCTTGACATGTCGCTTTCATCCATAATGGAATAGATCCCACTCTGTTTTACAAGTTCATTTGCAAAATGCCTTATCTCTGACATGTCTAGTGAATTTGAGTACTCTAACCTATTAGTTGATCTGCCCACGTGCATGTACGATTTTATTTCTATAAAATGCGCATCAGCACGTTTTATCATCTCTGCATATTTTGGAATTAATTTTTCATCAGCATTATAGTCCTTGATTAAAGTAAAGCGTAGTACAGTTCTTGTATCTAGTTTTGCAAGTAGTTCAAGGCTTGTATTCCATCTCTCCCATGCGTCTTTGTATTTTGGTCTATTCACTAGGGTAAATATTTCAGGGTCTGGAGCATTTGTTGAAAGATATAACTGTGTAGGCAATGCATCTTCATCACTTAGCCTCTGCAGCATCTCAGGTTCTTGACCGTTAGTTACAAGAAAAATTGATTTTGTATTCTGCAAGTTCTTTAGATATTTTATAAGATCTGGTAATTGTGGATACATCGTAGGTTCGCCTGATAATGAAATTGCATAATGGCTTGGAAGTAATGACTCATCAAGTTTTTCTTTATTGCTTTTTGGATCTCCATAATGTCCCATGATTAACTTTCTTCTCTCTACCATCAAGTTAGACATGATTACTTCTGGAGGTGCAACCTTGTCTGCTGGCATCTTCAAAGCACTGTAAAACTCCATTGGCCTCCAACAATATACACATCTATTTTCACAAAACATGCCTGCTGGTGAAAATTCCATGCATCTGTGAGTTGAAATGCCATAGAACTTGTGTTTGTAACACTGGCCACCATCCTTGAATGATTTCTTTGTCCAATGGCATAATTCTACGGTTGCATGATCTGAAATTCCATACTTTGCCTTTTTTAATTGATTTAGAATCATAGGTTTGATCTGGATAAATTCATTTTCAACTTCAACCGTCTCTCCAGAACAACTCATGACTAGATTTTTGTGCTGGTTTTAATTAAATCTAGGTAATCTATTTCAAAAATGGTACACATGGAGCATTTTCCATTGGAACACAGAGTACTGTACCTAGATACAGCATGGCGTAAAAGACTACTCCTGCTGCTAACCCCATGGAGACCCACCACATTCTCAACTTCATATTTGCGATTAGTTTTTTTGTTGCTAATAAACCTAACCTAGATTTTCAGAAAATAATTGATAAAAATGTCATAACCTGATCTGTAATTCTTGTTTTAGAACCACACTTGTATTGGATTTGGTTTACCCACAAAACTATCTTATATGACGTATTGATACCCATGAGCATGAATGCTGCACGAATAATAAAAGTAAAAGAACCACTGGAAATTCAGTCTCTTGAAACTCCAAAACCTCGAGGTTCACAAGTTCTCATTAAAGTCGAGTCAGCTGGTGTGTGTCATAGTGATATACATCTCTGGGATGGTGGATATGAGGGTCCTGCAGGCTCATTCATGAAGACAACTGATAGGGGTGTAAAATATCCATTAACTCCTGGACATGAGGTAGCCGGAGTAGTAGAAAGTATGGGTGAAGAAGTAGAAGGATTTGTAAAAAATGAAAAAGTTTTGGTATTTCCTTGGATAGGCGAAGGTCTCTGTCCAGCTTGCAGGGTAGGTGAAGAAAATCTTTGCGACAAGCCAAGGTCTTTAGGTGTATACAATGATGGAGGCTATGCAGAATATGTTCTTGTTCCAAGTTACAAATATTTGGCAAAAATAAATGACATGGACACTGATATTTGTGCTCCATTGTCTTGTTCTGCTCTTACTGCTTATGGTGCAATTAAGACTGCCACGCTAAATCCAAATGATAATGTAGTAATTGTAGGTGCAGGAGGACTTGGCTTGATGGGTATACAATTGGCCAAAGCAATCAGTGGTGCAAGAATAATCTCATTGGATGTCAATGATGATAAATTAAAAGTGGCAAAACAAAGTGGTGCAGATTTTACCATAAATTCTGTAAAAGAAGATCCTGTAAAAACTATAATGGAATTAACAGGTAATTTAGGTGCAGATGCTGTGATTGACTTTGTCAATGCCACAAAATCTGTAGAGACTGATATGCAAATACTCAGACGTAGAGCGCGAGTTGTACTTGTAGGTCTGTTTGGCGGTTCTTTACAATTAAATCTTGTAACTATGCCTACTCGTGCATACAAGATCATGGGTTCGTACACAGGTTCTATGACCGATATGATTGAGCTAATTTCTCTTGCTAGTAGAGGAATAATAAAACCAATGATCTCAAATAGATTCAAGCTCAATCAAGCAACCGAAGCATTAACAATGCTAAAAGAGGGAAAAATAATCGGTAGAGGAATAATCAACCCATAAAATATTTCCTGATTATCACAAAAAACAAGTTTCAAATGGTTCTAAAAGTTGGTATATCTGCCTAGTTGAGTTAAGATTAATACTGGACTGGAAAGATTTTCCTTATGTGGCCCTTGTAGTACAGTGGCGAGTATAGGGGACTGTGGATCCCCGGACAGGGGTTCGATTCCCCTCAAGGGCCCTCTTATCTTATTCCGAGACCCCATTCACGAAAAACGGGAATTTTTCTTTTCTCTTTTAATTTTCAGGAGAGCGATAGATAGTATGCATGATGACATCTACAACTCTGCAGGACGGTTAGAGCAAAGAAAGACACAAAACGAGTAAGGAAATGCAATATTCACGAACAAGCTATGCGTAAAAATTTCCTTGTTTTTGACCAAAAAGTCACCTTGCGCCATATTATACGTATTATTATTTTTTATTTTGTCTTCTTTCTGTAGTTTTAGTATCTTACTTTCTGTCTAGTTTCCTGTTCCTTGAAACCCTATAGTTTTTAGATTATCTAGTGCTTGTTAACCTCTGTTACAGATTGATCTTTGCCAACCTTCATTCATTATCTCTTCAATCCTAATTTTTATCATTTACAATACTTGTTCATTGTAGCATAATTATTTTTTAATCGTCAATATCCTGATAACTACATCAGTCATGTTGTAGAGCTCATTAATGTTAGATATACCATAATCCTCAGAAAGTGCGGAAACTACTGCCTCCCAAGTATTTCGTCATCCGGATCTGTAATTGAGCCATCATGATTTTTTGATAACTCTATTACATGCTTTACCTTTTGAAATGTATTGGCCCTAAACGAGTCAGTTAGGCCTATCTGATCCTTGCCTTGAAGATATAATATTTCTAGCATGATACCAGTATCTATAGCAAGGCAGGTATTGCATGTGCACTCTTCTGAATGATTTATCTCTGTCAAGCTCTTTCTCCTCTAATGAAGCTTGAATGTCAAGCAACCCTGAATAATTACAATCTCTTTTCCTTCAATTTTAGGCTCAAGTCTTTTCATGTTATCAAAAATTGTTACCACATCTCTGGGGGGTCACTGACTATTATGTAAAATGATTTTTGTGTATATCATTACAGTCTCAATCCTGATTTAGGATTACATCAAAGATGACCTCATTGTCCAGAGTCTGTAGATTTGATTTGCTACAGAATCTGTCCAATACAACTTGGTTGTATTCTGATAGAAATATCGACCACTTTATTCCATGAGTGTGTTCAAACAAGAGCCTGAGCCCCTTTCTTCCCGTGATTGCATATCTAAAAGTAAACCATCCTGAATACTTGCTAAACCTCTCATAGAATTTCTCTATCACGGAATTGAAGTCATCATGATTTCCGGAAAATAGGGATAAGATTCGATCAAAGTTTCTTTCTGCCTCGTTTCTTGCTATCTCTTTAATGTCCTGCTCTGAGAGACACTCTAGAATGCTAAAAAATTCTGGTAGTGGAGACTCTACCATGTCAATTTTTGACAGGGGAATGTCAAATTTTACTGCCCTTGTTAATATGCTGTCTAGTAGATCATCGGGTGAAATACCGTCTCTTTCTGCATCTGCTTCCAAAAATTCAGCAACATCGTCTGGCAGTGTAACGTGTATTCTTGGATCTTGATTGTATCCAGACAATGTATTTTGTATATCCAGTCACACTAGATAAGACAATCGCATATTTTTTGTAATGGTACTATGCAAGACGAAAATCATGATGGAATGCAAAACAATAATATTTTTTCTTGCAGTTTAATTGTTTCATAAAAACATCTGTGCTCACTTGTGCTCACAATGAATCACTTGTCTCCACTTTAATCCTACCATCTTATTAATGATCTTTACAGAGTACCGTACATGCTTTACCATAACCGCGATATGTCGTGTGAAATACACAGCATGGACAATAGATCGTGCGGTATGAAGACTAGTCCACTCTATACACACAAAAAGCAAAAGGAGAAAATGATAAAATGAAAACGAACAAAACAAAAACTGCAATAACCATAATGGGAGTAATAGTGATTGGATTGATAACGTCATCACCAATGTTGGTATTGCCAAATGTTGGGGCCGTGACCAGTAATTTGACTCCTGACTGTACAGCAAAAGCTACCCAAATGGAAATTTCCATGGGTAAGCAAATAGATGAGACAAAAGCAAAGGCATTAGCTACAGGCAATGCGGAGTTTTCAGGCAGAACATCTGGATATTCGCTTCTAGACGGTGGCATATTCAATACCTGGACAATTGACAAAGTAACATGTACACCCACTCTGGAAAGTGTCAATGTCGTGTATTATCTAGATGATTCGCAAGGAAAATATCAAAAGAACTTTGGTATTTAGCATGGATTCACAGCTAACCAAAGTGACCAAGATCGATGAATACGTAGCAATACACGCATCTTTAACCACCTACAGTTACAATTGGTCCGGTTATGAATTTGCAGCAGACTCTACGCACAGCACGCTAGTCACCGACGCATATGCTACCTTCACAGTACCTAGTGTAAGCAAACCCACGAATCACAATTGTTATCAGAATCCAGATAGCAGCTTTAATTGTCACTTGGCAGTCTGGGATGGATTGATGGATAATTGGGGTTCAAGCAGCACACACTTAGTTCAGGCAGGTACTGACGGTATCATAGCATGTGACAGCAACGGCAACAACTGTTCTACATCCTATAGTGGGTGGTGGGAAGTTATAAAATCTGGAGCTGGTTCAAATAGTTGTTTGACTCCAAGTGCAGGTGACGCTATGACTGCGGAGGAAACACAGGACCATTTCACCTCTTCCACATACTACATTACCCTGACAGACAACACTTCGAGTCGTTCATGTAGTCACACAGAAACAGGATATGCTATGACCAGCCCTTCCGTAGCACCATTCATAGATGAAAGACCCGGTTATGTCGATCCGGTTACCCATGTATCATATTATTACAACTTGGCAAAATTCGGATCCAACAGTATAACAGGTGACATCACATACAATGGTGCGGCCAATTCCATATACACTCCATATTCGAACGGCTACTACAGTCTTGACTATATGACAACCACCGGTGATTCATCGGGTACTAAATTCATAACCCCAATCAGCGCTGTTGGAACTACCGGGTCATTCACACAAACTTGGAATACAAGCTAGAGACATCACAACCCTATTTTTTTATTTTTTATTATTATGAGTTACATTTTCTAATAGAACAATGAAAAATCATCCTAATTTTTATAAGCATTGATTTCGCGGTCATAAATATGAAGATTTTACCACTGTACTTGACTGCAACTTTGGCAATTCTGGTTTTTGGAATCAGTAATGTATCAGGATTGATAGTTCCATCACCATTTAATTTTGGAACAGATAAAACAGAATACAACAAAGGGGAAACTGTAAAAATCTCAGGAATAATTGCAGATGAAATTATCAAACCAAATCAAACCATAACGATCGATATTTTTGATCCGGACGGTAATCTCTACAAGAATGTTACAGTAGATCCAAAACCACAAAAACCATCTTCAAACGGTTTTTACAATTATGGCTACAATTTTGAATATTTGCTAAAAATTGAAAATGATACAAAAGCAGGACCTTATCAGCTCGTATTCCATTATGGAAAATCATTACAAGGCAGTAAAACAATAATGTTTGATACCGGGAATATAGATTATGATCGATATTTTGTTTTCAATGCATTTTTGACCAATGTGACACAACATATTAGGTATAAAGTTACACAAGGGATTGAACTAGAGGGGTTTGGAATAGACGCTGAGAACAAAATATTATACATTAACGCAATAAATACAAGAAACGAGGTTGGCAATTTGACGGTTGAGCTGCCAAGAAACATCATTGATTCACAATATGCAAGCGGCAGTGACAAAAACTATGCCACGGCTATCGGCGTAACAGGAATGATGATAAGTGGAACAAACAATTTCACTGAGATTCAAACCAATGGACAGAATAGAACCCTCGAATTTGGTATTCCTTCGTCTAATGCAAGCTATACAATCATACTTCATGGAACTTCAATTAACCAGAATAAAACCATGCTACACCAAATTATTTCCCCACTTAAACAATTCAAATTAGGAATAGCCAAAAATGTAAAGTGTATAGATGATCTTACGCTTGTAATAAAAGCAGAAGACGGTTCCCCTGCATGTGTAAAACCTGATACTGCAAATATTCTCATTGAACGTGGTTGGGCAAAAGCATTACAATAAATAAATTATTGTATAAAATGGTTCTAATTATCAACTAGTAAACTGATTTCTAAAGACTAGAACAAAGATGCGTCAGTCTTTTAAGAAAGATGACATGTATCTTTTTCATGGAACAACGGTTAACATGTGGTAACCATTCTGACGAAGAAATTGTACTTGATCAGATAGGATGGAATAATTTTCACTGTCCAAAATGTGGTATTGATTACTCTATTGGCAGAAAGGTAATTGTGTTGGATCCAAAACCTGTATAAAGACTGATATTCAAATTCAAAGTGCTATGATTCCTTGTACCGTTCCAAGAGAATAAGCAAATCCTGCATGACTACAATCGTCGTTTTTGTGTAATGAACATTCTACTCTTCCTTTTTTGTAGTATACCTTGACAGATTTTTTCAGCTTGTAATCCATCAATATGACATGATCATCGTTATACGCAAGTGGCTGGAACCTGATTCCATGTTCTAGTGCTTTATCGCGCAGATCAAGCAGCAACTCAACACACTCTGATATTCCAATTGAAAAATCAATATTCTTGTACTCTTTTGCAATCTTGACAAGTCTGTCTGCTACATCTTTATGTATGGTCAATGTCTTAAAGCCCTGCTGTGGCACAATCTTTTTCTATGATACAATGTTGATAAATCATTGTTAGCATCGTGCTGGAAAAAAGTACCAGAAGTTGCTATTCTACGTAATTCTTTTATTCGAGTAACCGTTACTGGGGAATATGGTAATAACATAGGAAGATTTGGTATTATGATTAAAGATGAAATGAATGACATGATGGATGGAGATTCCAAATCAATTCATTATTCTTGCAGGTTGGACACAGAGATATACCGATTTCTAACAGGTGAGGCAGAGCAAAAAAATGTCTCCATGAATAACGTGCTAAACCAAGTTGCAAGGGAACATATGGTAAAGAAAAATTTTGAAAAGATTGGATCTGCACTAACGTGTAAAGATGCCCTCAGAGGAGTTTTTGATATAGCAAATGACAAGCAGCTGATTAAACTGGCCACAAAACTTGGATCTGATAATGCCGTAGATTATGTTGGTATGCTGTATCATGATGTCAACAACGATACAGTACTGCGGTTTCTTGATCTGTGGGGCTGTAGATTTTATGGCTATGAACACAAAAATCATGATGGAACACATCAGTTTTCAATTCCACCTGATATCAATGAAAAATATTCTGTATTTACAAAAGAATTCATCATGTCATTTGTGGAATCAACAATAAACACACCAGTAAAGATCCAATCAAGCCCGAGGATGGTAGCATTCTCTCTTGTAGTTTAATTGTTTTGTAAAATATCTTTGCTCACTTGTGCTCACAATGAATCACTTGTCTTCACTTTAATCCTACTATTTTATTAATTACAAAAATAATTTCTGCAGTAATAACATGAAAATACAAAACAACAAAACAACCATCGTAGTAGCTTTGTTTGTAGCCACCTTAGTACTTACATCATATAGTTCATTGTATAATGCTAGTGCTCAGACATCGATTCAAAATGGATCTGCGTCGTCAAAACATGATAGCAAATATTACTTGTCACAGTATAATACAATACATACACAAGTATTACAGCTAAGAAATGATGTGAATTCATTAGAAAATCAGATGCACACAATTAGTACACAAATACAGAAGCAAATTGATTCAAAAAATAGTCAAATCAATGTATTGTCCGATCAGCTTGATCAAATACAGGTAAAAAGTCGAGCTCTATTTGTTGTAGATCCGCAGACTAAAACCAAATTATATTCTGCAGAAAAACTACTAATAGACAGATACATGAACAAACGTTCTGCATCTTATATTGGACCAAATGCTGTTGGTTTATTATTTGCTGATCTGGAACAAATCCACAAATGAATGGCTCTAGCGTGGATGAACCGTTTTGGATAAGAGTGGTTTAGATAAAATGAAAACTTTACATCTTTCAATAATTATAGGATTGTCTATTGTAACACTACAAGCGTTTGCTACTGATATGCCTAGTTCAACTCCTGAAAATGTAGGTAATGATCATTATTCTTATACTGATAATACACCACAATTGCAATTCATTATTCCTGCGGTAGTGGTAATCATATCCATAATTACAGGAATTGCAATTTATTCTGGAGTAAGATCTAAATGAAAACACTACACCTTTCAATTATTACAATTGTTGGAATAGCAATTACAATTATGTTGGCATTCTCATATGTAACACTGACAACACCTCATTCAACTATGACCATTGGTACTGGACCCATTCATGACGTTGATACCACAACAAATGGAATGACAAACACGTCAACAGAATCATCCTCCTTGAATAAAACCACAGTCAATGAATTGAAAATCATTCTTTCCAACCAAACTTATGATGCAGGATATCCGGTTACTGCGTTGCTTGATTTTATCACACATGATCCTGACTGCCAGCTACCGTCTGTACTTGTGAAAAATCTTTCCACAAATATGTCAGTATACGGACCTATACTTTTATGGAATTATACAAATGCACAATGTTCCAATTCCACACGAGTCTCATTTTATGCGGGTCTTGAGAATAATCAATTAATCACAAATACAGAAAGATACCAAATCATAGCAACAATCTATGGAAAACAGTACAAGCGAGAGTTTACTGTTGTACCGTCAGAGTATTCGGGAAAAAATATCACTGCACAATCAATTCTGCCTGGTTCTGACCCATGGTTGTCATGTCCTATAATTCCGGGCACTCGTACTAATGAAACCGTACTGGGTGCAAGCGGTTTTGATGGTGTGTATCATCGTTATCTTACCACTTCATCTCCAAGCTATGAGGTGGATGATTATTTCCTAAAACCTGGGCACACTGGTAGAATAACTATTGAGATACATCCGGGTTCTGCATTTCCTGTTGGAGATAATCTTGCCGAAGGTGAATTGATTCTAAACAAGGACAGTCATTATGGTAATTTTGCTCATCCGGGGGTAAATACAAGCTATGAACCAAGTGTGACAATAGCAGGATCTAACAGGTCTGCAACACTTTCTCTTGTGGTGTCTGCTATGCAAAATGCTACTTTTGGAACCTATTGGATGTATCTTCCGCCTGGAGGTTGTGGTGGTGGAGATGTGGTATTTTTGACAATTGGGGATAAACCAATGGCACAACCGCCTGATCTAATTGGATATGGTATGCCAGTTGATTTTTCTTTTAACGAAAGTCCAATCTTGACTGCTGATGTGATAAACTTTGGAATACACACATTTGACAAGTGTTCTCTGACTTATGATCATGACAACAAAATCATGCTTACTGAAAACTTTGATGAGATACCGCCGGGATTTGTATATCGACATCATTTTGACTCAAATCCAGTGAAAGGTGACAAGGTTACATTTGAATGTGTGATGCCGCATATCGTTAAGACCTATTCTCAGAATTGATATGATTAGAACATGAAAACTCTACACCTTTCAATAACTTTGATTTTGATAACTCTATTTGCTTGCATACAAATTCATCTGGTACAAGCTGATACTGCAACTATTCTGGATACTGGTGCACCTCCAATCACTGTAACCCAAGTTGAGTTGTGGGGACCCATTTCATTTTATGCTGATGGAGTAAAATCATGTATCGATAACAATACCTCAATAGGACCTTGGGCTATTGGCTGGTTAGAATTGTACAATACAAAAAATACAACCGTGCTGGTAAACGATGTAGATATCAAAGACGGTAATGGAGAGGGAGGTTATCCACAAATAACACTAGGTCCAAACGAGCACTGTTATATTCAAATTCAAGACAGGCTTACCACTCGCATTGGGGTTGGCGGCGGACTAGGTAATGGTGCGCCAATACATGACAATGCTACGATACTCTTTTCATATTCCATTCAGCCTTTTGCTGGAAAAACACTTTACAAATATTCTACACCTAGTCTAAGTGATGATTATGGTGATACCAGAACCTGGCAGCAAATTGATGGAAAATGGATCTTCAAAGAGGCAAACATAATTCATGAATTTCCAGTCAAAACAACTCTACTGTCACCATCAAGACAAGTCCAGTACGGGATTTATGCTAAAGATCTAAACTGTAAAGTCGGCTCGGTAGTAATAATAAAAATGTCTGACCCGACAAATGAGTATCTGCAAGATAATCTTGCATGCGTGACCTCGTCTTCTGCATCTAAACTTGTAGATAGGGGCTGGGGCGTTCCACTACAGGCTATGCCCATACCTAATACAAATTCCACACTTTACTACTATGTTGAGGGAAGTAAGGTTGACAGAATCGTACCTGATCTGTCGACTCATGGGTTGACCTTGTCACTTGAAACTACTGGTGATAGCAAAATGACTCTGTTTATTCCTAGGAGTTTTATCGATAGTCCCAAAATTGGTGATTATGCTTCATTTAACGTAACGTCAAATGGAAACAAAATTGATTATCATGAGCATCTGATACCTACAGACAGAATGTTTACTATATTATTCAAAAATGGAACTAGTACAATGCAGATAATTCCAATACCAAATACAGAAAATCAAGGGTAGATAAATTAAAGTTGAAAACTCTATACTTTTTAATAATTATTGGAATCATGTTTGCTTCTTGTTTTGTTCTATCTGATACTCATGCTCAAGATTGTATGGGAGGACAGTACTGTGGAGGAAATATGACGTCTTCTACTTCTGCAGAAAATAGGAATATGACAGCAAGTCTAAATTTTTATTCAAATTCCACAATGCCACATGATGTTCACTATCTTTGGCTGCGGTTCTTTGATGCAAAAAATGACACATTGATAAAAAATGTCAGTTTTTTTATCAATGCAACAAAAGATAACCATGTTTTGATGCATCAGTTGTTTTATACCAAAACTGGTTTGATGCTGATGAAATTCTATCCTAGTCATGATACGGAAAAATTGATCATAAATGGAACTAGCGAACCAACACTGGGAGGAATTATGTCAGAAAATGACACATTACCTATCACAACGTCAGTATTTGCAGAGAATGGCACATACCATATTCATCTTGAGGTTTTAACTATGGATTATCCCAATAACATAATTGATCAAAACAATCCTCCTACGTTTGACTCTTGGTGGTCAGTAGATGACAAGGGAAATATTTCAAAATATGACACTATGAACAATCTTTCTGATACCAACAATGAAACAACAATCCCGCCGCAGATAATTCCCAATAATCAAGTTCCTCCGTTTAATACAAATTATTTGAGCAATCCAGTAATCATAACCCAGGTAGAACTAGCTACTGCACTTCAACCAGGAAATCAATCTGGAACAGATTGTGCAGTATATCCTAATGGTACCAAGATATGTCGATCATACTATAGTCCATACAGTACAGATGTTCATAGTCCGTACTATAACATACAATGTGCTTTCTTCAACGGTATGTGCCAGTTAACACATCAAGTTGAAATGCTTGGTGATCAATGTGATTCGTTACAACAATATCCACAAGGTACGCAATGGATCCAAATTTACAATCAGATGAACTCTACCGTACACCTGACACATTTTGGAGTTACACGTATACTCGATGATGTATTACACCTACAAAACATGCCTCCACAATATGCAGGTGCAGATTCTGTGGGGTCCACAAATTTCACAATGTCGCCCCATCAAATTTGTTCTTATGGTTTCATTGCAGGTCCGATAGGTTCAGCATTGGAATTTCCACTAAATGATGCCTCGCTTGCAATTGTATATGATCAAGATGGTGTCCATCACGTAGCAGCAACACCATTTCTTGCAGATTCATACAATGATACAAAAACATGGCAGTATGATGGAAACAAGTGGGTCTTTGCTGAACAAAACACCGTCAAAGTTCCCGAGTTTTCATTTGCAGTTCCAGTTATGTTGATTGGCATAATTTCTACAATTGTATTTTACAGAATGAGATTTAGAAAATGAAAACTCTACATCTTTCAATAATTATGGCTTTTCTGGGATTTACTGGTCTGATGCTATCATGTGATAATTCTGTTTATGGAATATGGGTTTCACAGTCTCCTCAAGAACTTTTGAACGACAGCGCTACAATATTTGTTGGAAATATTACCTCTGTGAATATTTTACACTTTGCAAAAACACAATTATCCACCATGGAAGAAAATGGTACTGATAAAAATATTGTAAGAAATTATACTCTGAGTCTTGATGAATACAAGGTAGACGTAGAAGAATTTCTGGAAAATCCTCAAAATGCAAACAAAATTACTGTTAGACAACCAGTAACTAATTGGTCTCCTGGCATGCTTGGAGGATTAGATGAATTCCATGTTGGAGATCGTGTATTATTTTACGTAAAAAATCTTGATGGAAATAATACGTATTCTCCAGAATCATTCATAATTCCAAAGTTTTGTGTTGCAAAAGATGTTCTTACACAAAAAAAACTTGAAGCAAGAGGAGAATCGTTTACAATTCAAAATGGCGTAAAAGTTGACAATAATTTCACTGCAAACCATCCGATTTACTTTGTTGATAATGAAAATGATTATACGCTTTCTGGAAAAAGCTTTGATACGCTGGTTCGCATAACAAAGATCACAGGTTCAAGTCCAGAGATTGTTTTAAGCAAAGAAATTCATTCTGAAGCCAAACCGTGTGAATGGATAGCATCATCAGCGTGGGAATTTACTCCCCAGGAAGGAGAATACCGAATGGATGTCACTATAAAAGAAGATAACAAAACATATGCACAATACAACGATAAATTTTTTGTTAAGCCAGACGTTGTAACATCAGATTATGTATCCCCTCTAAACCAACTCAAGTCAGGTATTGCAGCAAATGATGTCCTTTGTAGGCCTGATCTACAGTTGTTGGTTGAAAATCATGAAGGACTACCAATCTGTGTGAAACAAAATTCTGTTTTCAAATTATTACACCAAGACTGGTCGTATCCAAGTAATTGCAAGTATGACCAAAATGTATTCACTGCAGGGGTAGGAGGTCTCATCACGATTGAAAAGAACGCAAGTAATCCGTCTTCTGGCAAGTCATATGCTCCAACAAACAGCACAGTTGTGATTGGTTGGAATAATACTATATCTTGGATAAATCTTGATGATACACCAAGTAGTGTTACAAGTGATTGGAATCTCTTTGATTCTAGTCCAATCCTTCCAGGACAAGATTGGAAGCACAGCTTTGAATGTGTGGGAAATTATGGATATCACAGTGAACCGCACCCATGGATGAGAGGATCGATAAGGGTATTACCACCGGATAAGTGATGACATGAAAATTCTATTTTATTTCATGATTGCAATTCTTTGCACTAGTCTTATTTTTGCTAGTCATACTGTATATGCTGATGGTGTGACATCGCCTGGCTCTTTTCTAAAAAAGTGTAATGACAGCACATCGCAAATTCCAACCCTAAAACCTCAGAGTGATAATTCCTCAACTCCAAAACAAGAGATACTTCTCATGCAGCCAAATTCGGTTGCTATGGTCTGCATAAAATATGTCAGGCCATCTGGTTGGCATTCTTCTATTGATATCAACAATGCAAAACTTGATCACCCATTGCCAGTAGAAGTTGAAAATGTCCATGTTTCTGGCAGTTTACTTTCGTTTGGCGGTCTATTTGTAAACAATGTGATAATATCCCAAGCCCAGCCAAATACAATTTCTTTTGGTTCGCAGGAAAATGCTAGTACTGTAATTTTATACACTGTCTCAGCCAAGTCTGATTCAAAGGGATATTATCATTTGGCATTACCTTACGTGTGTGAAGATATTCCGCTTGCAGTTGGATATGATACATCACAGCTTGACGCGTCTGCTTTTCAGGATCTGGATAAAATGTGCTTTAACTTTGGTGTTGAAACTTCCATAGTGGGAATTAGTGGAGCCAACATGACATATGTTGATAGATCAAATGAAACAATACATTCTACAAAATTGGCTGGAAATATTTCAATAATTCCTCCGTTGCAACAGGTAAAACTTTTTGACACTAGTGCAAAATCTGTACGATGCAATCTTGGTCTTCAATTAATTATTAAAACAGAAGATGGTGTTCCATCATGTGTCAAGCCTGATACTGCCTCTATATTGTTAAATCGAGGATGGGCTGCGCCAAATATGATAAAATCTGATGTAATCTCAGATCATATTGATATAGTTTCAGTCAAATCTGTTTTGCCGGTAACACCTGGCGGACCTACAGTCCAGATTACATTGAAAAATACTGGCACCAAACCAATAACTAGTCTTAAAGCAACACTTCATCTCAATAATTCATACGTGTTTAATTTCACAAATGTGACGCCCTCTCAACCTCTTGCTGTAGGAAATTCTGCATCTGACACTGAAATTCTAATCGGTGGGGGATTTACAACTGGATTTCCATATGGTCTTGCAATAACTGGAACTCAGGATGGAATGCCATTTGGCTATGATGTAAATGTCCACATTTTATCATAATTTGTTGGAATAAAATCTTGGGTAATCAAAATTATGTTGTATGTAAAATTCATCAGGGTTTGTTAATTTTAGCTAGAAGAAACCTGCGTCACTTTTTTAAATCATGTCTGTCCAGTACGTGTACTTGAAAGTTCTAATAATTACTATTATAATTGCAGCATCTATTGCAATAATTGCATCCATTTCGCTTGTTGCAATTCCTGATACTCAAGTCCACACTTGTACATCATGCCAAAACATTCCAAGTTCGGGCCAACCCTTAGAAATAACACATCTTTCCATTGAACCGTCCACAGTCACTTTAGGAACAAGTTTTCTAATATATGCAGATGTCTTTAATCCAAATCCATACTCAATATCTGTAAACAATGGATGTGTCTCTTCAATTTCTGCAACCTTTGATAAAAACGTGGAAACCCAAAAAGGGATTTCGTGTTTTTCTATATCAAAACAAGAAATACAATCACTTCAAAAAACACGGATACATGGGCCAAGTATAGGAACTATCTATAATGCTACATCTGTAGGAAATACAAATGCTACAATTATGATATCTTATGTAGCAGAGGGATCCGTTGGCACTGTTACAACATTCAAGAATTTTACCATATCTCAACAGTTCCCACCTCATCCGGGTCCAACTCTTGAGGAACAGTTAGGTCTTGCCCACACTGAAATTAATCAGCCTACGAAAACAACCATGTTTGATACTAGACTCTATCCTTTTTCTATTAATGTGACAAATACTGACTTTACAGTAAACTACAACATATCTGGAGGCCAAGTCAAATCTGCCACACTTGACATGCCAAGCAAATCTCTCATCTTGTCAGTCACAACCGCTGAAAACGAAACACTAGTAATTGATCTTCCACGTGCACTGATTGATCCAAAGATAGAAGGTCAAGACAGTGCATTTATCGTTCTAGATGATGGACAAGAAGTATTGCCTAAACAAATAGCAACTACTGGTACCGACAGAGTACTTGACATTCCGTTTCAATCTGACATATCTCAAATTCAAATCATTGCACCTGTTCCAATACGATGAAAATGAAAATTCTACATCTCTTAATTTTATCTGGTTTGATTCCGATTTTTATTATTGGTATGAATGAAGCTCATGCACAACATGGCTGTCCACCAGTTTCTGGAGGATGGGATCCGGTAATATCTACAGATCAAAATAATGTCTATGTGTTTTGGAATTATTTCTTTGGATGTGGGCAACGAGTTCTTTTATTTGAGAAAAGCAACGACAATGGAATCACATTCACAGGTCCAGTTACTTTGGAAAACTCGACCCAATCTGGAAGTTCTCCCGTTGTTGTAGCATCAAATGGTGACGTGTACGTATCTTGGATCAATTACCATTCACCAGACAGACTGTATTTCAAGATGAGTGGTGATGGGGGTTCAAGTTTTGGAGATCCTGTTCAGGTCAGCATGAATGGCACAATTCAAAGCGATGTATATGACATACTTGCATCAGGAAACAACATTGGAATAATCTGGGCAGGACAAATTACAAACCAAACAACACGTTCAGTCTTTCTTAGCGAAAGTACAGATGAGGGAAGGACATTTGGCGACACAAAAGTTCTTAGCACTACAGGAGATTCATTTCAACCTCAAGCAGTTCAAGTGGGTTCTAAAGCTTATGTTCTTTGGTCATCTTTTGGAAACTGTAGTGGAAAACAAGATTGCATGTTGCATGTGTACTTTACTACAATAGATATCCAAAATGAATTTGCAACTAGCTCAATCACTAGTCTTGGTCCACTTAGTGTTCCAAGACTTGCAGTTTCTGGAAACAATGTCTATGTTGCTGGCGCAACAAGTACTAATGCAGATCCTAGCATTGGCAATAGCGGAGTATCTTTTGTGAAAAGCACAGATGGTGGTGTCTTGTT
Source organism: Nitrosotalea sp. (assembly GCA_025451075.1). Classification (GTDB taxonomy): domain Archaea; phylum Thermoproteota; class Nitrososphaeria; order Nitrososphaerales; family Nitrosopumilaceae; genus Nitrosotalea. The sequence goes on from JANWLA010000048.1 coordinate 23,101, forward strand.
TGAAAAACCTGTGCAACTGGTAACTTATGTAGCCTCTTCAAACTATCTCAATGATTTGGCATTGGATTCCTCGGGAGATCATGTCTATGTCACTTGGCATGACCACGATCCTCACAGTGGTGAAAAACTCTTGATGGCTGCAAGCTCTGATGACGGGAATACTTTTGGTAATATGCAGACACTTGACGGTCCAGACTTGAGTTATAATGGCAATGAACCTTATTCACTTGATAAACAAGTATCCACATCAGGTAGCAATTATTCCATCATCTGGCAAAGCCATACTTCCCTTGGTCTAGGTGTCGGAGAAGGAATATTTTTTAGAAAAAGCATTGACGGCGGTCAAACACTAGGCAATGCAACGGATCTCACAAACAGGATTGTCATATCAAATCCTGGATACGCAATTGCATCAAGTGGAAATAACCTCTACATTGCAGGCCCAGACTATGGCTTTCAAGATGGTAACCACATAGTGTTTTCACAAAGCCCTGATGGCGGAATTTCATTTTCCAATTCAACAGATTTTGACCAAAACAGCATGTCAACAGTGCCTGAATTTCCTTTTACAGTTCCGGTTTTGTTGATTGGAATAGTATCTGTTATTGCATTTTACAGGGTGAAATTTAGAAAATGAAAACTCTACCTCTATCAAAATTTTCTATCTTTATGATAGCAATAGTTATCTTTGCTATTAGTTGGTATGCCGTAATTGTATATAATTCACCTTCAGCAACATCCCATCAAAATGAAAGAATATTTCTCTTAGATCCGTACGACAAATCTCAAGAGCGATATGCCACGATATATAATATGAACCCAAACAGTGCTGGGTTTTTTATGTATCCGCCATCGTACACGTCTAATCCTGAAAATTCATATCAAAGATTTCTGCTTATTCGCCTTCCTGAATGGCTCGGTGGTGACAAGGACAATGTATCTGCATTTAGGGCATATAGCGCACTTGATTTGACTTCACACTGTGTGGTAAAATACTGGCCTCAGAACGGTAGGCAGAGAATCGAAGATCCATGTAGTGGAAGTATGTACAGGTCACTTGATGGATATCTACTCACAATTGGAAATAGAATCTTGTTGAATGGAAACAATGCACTGCCACAATTAGATCTTGTTTCAGATAATGAAGGGTATCTCTATGTCAAACCACCTAAATTTACCGATGAAGAGAACGGTGCAATCGGAATTGGAAGAAAACTTTCTCAAGAGGAGATAAACAATTCAACCATATTCATAAACCAGCATCCATCCCTGTCGCAAGAATACTACTTTAGAGCTCCTCCAAAATTTACAAATGGTTTTGAGGCACTCACAATAACTGGAGATGAATATGCCGAAAAAATCATTTATGCAAAACAGGGTTTTAGAAATGATAACATGACGTTGCTCTTAAAATATTGCGATTGTACAAAATTTCAACCTTGGTTAGAACAATTAACACAATATTCACAGTTGTGGAAGGTCGGAGATTACTTTATTCTTGCAACGCCAAATTCAGTAGGATATAACAAGTATTCTGACTATGAATTTGTCTTTTACAAAGACAACTACAAGGTCACCTTTCTAACAGGTAGACAATTTGAGGAGGGAATGAAACTAACTCTTGATAACTTTTTTAATGGCACAAGTATTTCCGAGATCCAAAAAATTTCCATGGGGCTACATTAAAAAATAAAACTCTGTAACTTTGAAAAAGAAAAAAGATAAATCTCTGTCTTGCGTATATGATCTAGGAATCTTAATACCTGACATTATTGTTTTAGATCCCCCGGGCCCGAACTTATGACTAGAAAATTATCCTCGTATTTTAGCTGGTTTGTAATTAAACGGTAAACATATATCATTTCGTATATATATGAATTGGTATATCTAATTATTTCACGCTTGTAATCTTAGGTATTCCAAAATTACCTTGTCTCGTATCTTGATTGTACCCTCTACCTGTGTTATCAGGTCAGCAGTCAGCAACGAGGGTATGTATCTGGAAATTATATTCATGGGAATACCTGTCTTTTTAGCTAATTCTGAGAATGACTGACCATTATCACTATCCGATAAAGCACTCAAAATGGTCTTGAGTATTGGGCCGCCTGTGGCAACTTTTAGGTCCTCTGATAATACATATTCGGTATATAGTCGCAGCGTGCCAAGAGGATCTGTCAGTAAACGATTCAGAGTCTCTGCAACTTTTTCACCCTTGTTCCACCCTTCAGCAATTGCCATTAGATAAAACGGCTGGCCTCCAACAAGTTGATATGCCGTCTTTGCAATGCTGTCATTTTCTCCTATTTTTCTTGCCTTCAAATATTTGTTGAACAGTTTTATGGAATTAATCTCATTCATCTCGCTTATTACTTGTCTTTCAAAGTGTACAAAAAGCGGTGATTCTCCACTTCCAAGTATGGATTCTAGCATATGTACTCTAGATCCACTTATTATGAAAGATACATTTTTACCGCGTTCCTGAATAATGCTTCTAAATAAACTGAATATATTTTTAAGACCTGGATACCTGTTCAACTCTTCGAATTCTTGAAACTCATCCAGTATTATCACAAATTTTAGATTGCTGTGTTTTGCAAATGCTGTAGGGGTTTGAAAAACTGATAAAAAGAAAGTGCTATAATCTGCAACTTTATCACCAAATTCTATTTTTGGTGTAATTGTACCGTCAGATCTTATGTCGCTGCCTATTGATTTGATTTTCATCGATGTTATGGCAGATGTAATTTTTGTAACTACTGAGGAAAGTTTACCTGCTTTGGCTGTTATTTTTTCTAAAGCGCCAAGTTTGTCCGCATAGGAATCAAAAATTTCCTTTTCTAGTTTGTTGAGAAAAATCTTTGGATCTCCCATGTTTTTCTTGACATCAAAATACACAACTACGACTCTCTTGTTCTTGGAAAGAATAGTTTTAACTTTTAGGAGAATGGATGTCTTTCCTATTCTTCTGTGTCCTATGGTTGCAATGTTATAGTTGATTGATGTTGATCTCATTTTAGAAACGAGATACTTTACCTCGTCTTCCCTGTCTACCATGTCTTCTGAAGGAGCAGGTTTGCCTACATGGAATTTTGTCATGGTATATTGAAATATATACGAACTCGTATATATACAATTTGGTATATGAAAGCTTGCATTAATTAGGCACGACGACAACAGATTGATGATACCGCATAGTTGATGTCATATTCTCAGACTGGGTTACAAGAGGCATGCTTCGTCAAGTGTCTAGGCATATGCAAAATTGCATATGTATGCAGGTTTGCATATGGGACTAAAATGGAGCAGTGTGATGCTGTTTTACTTGGGTTTCTACGAATTACAGTGATTTTTCTTGATAAAGTCATTTTGTTTTCTTGCATGCAAGTAGAAAATCAAGAAATGTGCTGTTGTTGATACTATGGTCCATAATTTTGGCTTTATATTTTTCCTTCAAGAATCTTTGAAATGTTTCAGCCTTTACTGTTATGGTACGGTATTCTTTTCGTGGCAACAATTCAATTTGTATCTGGTAGTTGATAAATTATTTGTAGAAATTTTGAAAAGTTATATCACTAGTTTGTAATCTATTTTTCTAACACTAACATTCTCTCTTACGATTTAATCATTCTATTAAAATATCTGTGCTCACTTGTGCTCACAATGAATCACTTGTCACCACAATAATCCTATCATCTTATTAATGATCTATGTAGAGTACCGTACATGCTTTACCATAACCACGATATGCCGTGTGAAACATACGGTATGGCTTATCCATCGTACGGTATGAAGACTAAGCCACTTTATACACACAAAAAGCAAAAGGAGAAAATGAAAAAATGAATATGCGATATGATAAAACAAAAGTTGTAATAACATTTGCGACCTCTCTAGCACTCATGGTGGTAATGTTATCTCCAACTGCAATACTGCCCGCAATAGATGCCATGCAACAAGGAACTGTGTCAAAATTGAACCTAAAGGAAACACCACCTGCACAAGAGACATCGTGTACAGATATTCTTACAAAAAAAATACAAGAAAAAGGTCTGTCTATTGATAACGAAAAAGCAAAATCATTGGCCATATCAAATACTGAATTCAAAACAAGAATCCAAGGATATATTCCACAATTTAACAGTGTGAATATCATTGGCTCGTATGATCCAAAAACTTGTGCTGTAACTTGGGATCATGTCAACGTAGTTTATTCACTTAACAACGCGAAAGGATACGTTAAGAGTATCTATGTAGCAGAAGATCCATCATTAGCAAACATCACTAGTTTCGTAGAAAAGATAGACAAACATGTGGCATCGTCAAATAGTCAGACAGATACATGGTCTGGTTATGAGTTCTATCACCCGGTTACTCCTGGTGGAATTACTCAAATATATGAAGCCAAATCTACGTGGACCATACCAACTATAACGAATCCTGGAAATCCAACACCGGGCAATTGTGCCAATGAATGTGATATGGATATTTGGCCAGGACTTGAGGATTCAGTTGGAGGTGGAAGCTATCTGGTACAAGCAGGTAGTGATTCCAACATTGGATGTAGTACCTGTTCTGCTACGTACGAACTATGGTATACATTCTTAACAAATGGTTCTCCGACTATCAACAGTGCTTGCACTGGTTTTACACCAACCGTTGGAGATTCAATAACCACAGATATCAGTGACACAACAAAAAATATTCATGCTAGTTCTTCTACATATGTTATATCATTTGTAGATAATACGCATTCGAATAGTGGGCTTTGTGGTACTTCTGGTACCAGCTTTGGATTGAACGATCCATTATATGCACCATTTATTGTTGAACGAGCATCTACCTCGGGTTCTGCAGAAGAATTGGGTGAATGGTCTTCTGGCATTCCAGTTACTGGCAAAGTGGATTGGAGTGGAACACTTTCAAGCATCTACACTCCATATAATGCAGGTGACTATACCTTCGATAATATGACAAATCCTCAACCTGCAGATACTTACCAGAATACCATAGTTGGAACACCGAATGGGGGAGGAACATATGACACTTGGTGGAATACAAGTCTAGGCACACCATAGTGCCAGACCCAATTTTTTTTATTCAACAAATGACTGGATTTATTTTTAATTCTCTGAAAATCTACGTCATTTTTTTAAGTCATTATAAGGTGAACATAGTATGAAACTTAACAATGGTTTTTTATTCATAATTCTAGGATTATCTATTCTCATATTTATTCCAAAAATTTCCATTATATATGGAGAAGATAACTCACAAAATAGTTTATTATATGTATCAAAGATAGATCCTAAAATTTTGAAAGTACTAGATAGAGTAAATACTGTGGGTGACAGCTTTCATACCCTTGTTGATGTAATACTTGAGAATCAGAGTTACGTATCTGACATACCAAAGGATATCGAGATGGTGTATTTAAAAAATAATATTGCTGGAGTGGCAGTAGATCAAGACCAAATCATGAATCTTGCAAGGCTTGATTTTGTAAAACAAGTAACTGCACCAAAGGGTGTTTTTAATGAAAATGTAAATGCGAGTATTGCTAATCCGCCAGCTCCTTTAAAGCAGTATGAATCTGGAATTGTGTCAAAATATATCAAGTGCAAATACGGATCTGATCTGCTAATAATGCAAAGATCAGACAGCAATGGAAACTATTCCTCGCCTGCTTGTTTTAATTGGAATGACGAAATCGAGGCTCAACATAAAGGCATTGGAAAAATAGTAAACAACCTGGTCAAGACAAAGTTTTGGAATTTATTTGGGGTTCTGCCTAGTACAAAATCATTTTTCATGGAACACAATTCTACAGGTAGTATATCTGTCAAGTATCTTATTTACAAGGGTGATTTTGCGAAACAACTGATAAGCCAAAAACCACAAGTTTTTTCAAATGGGTTGCCTCTTTCTACATCTGATGTAACTATATCTTCAGAACCTACACTGGATTCATTGCCTAGTGGGCAGAACAACATTACTGTAACCTATACGATAAAAACATCGGGTGCAAATGGACTTTACTCTGTCTACATACCACAAGAGGGTTGTAAGAAACCATTTCCTCTTGTTGTTGGAATGAATGTCAGCAAAATTTCTAGTGCAGATGTTGCAACATATCTCGGCAATATTGCATGTTCTTCAATCACCTATGATAGTGAAATAGTGCATATCTCTGGCATATTGATAAAATGGCTTCCATCAGAACCATATTTTAATTGATGATGAAATGAAAACTCTGCAACTCTTAATCCTGGTAGTGATTTTTTTAATGATACTTGGAAATGCTAATTCATATGCATTAAATTTTGAATCTGTAAAGTCAAAGTATTATCCGCTTGTACATGTCACTACATTGAACGCTGTCATAACTAACAGTTCGACATTTAAAGAAAAGATACATGGATATCATTACAATCTAATAACAACAATTTCCAAGGTGAGATATCTCCAAAACAATAGTTATGAATTGGGACCAACAGATGTGATATACTATCTACATGTCTCCAATTTTCCCAACCCTGACAAGGCACTGGTTGTCACAATTGATCAAAACCAACAGATACTTGGTATGACTGAATGTTCTCCTTGGAGTCTTCCACTAGGTTATCCTTTGCCGCTAATAGATACATCGCTTTATGTTCCAGAAAACTATACTGCGTCAAAGATTGACCTGGATAAACTGGTCATTATCATGCCCCCTTCCCCGCTAGAACAGGTAAAACACGGAGTTGCTGTAAACGATGTGGATTGTTTTCAAGGCCTACAACCTCAAGAACTGATCTTCAAATCAGAAGACAAATCGCCCGCATGTGTGAATCCTGGGTCTACAAGGTATCTGATAGAACGCGGCTGGGCAATAAACCAGACAAATCAAGAATGGTTCAACCTAGTTGATGAACATGTGGGAGAAATTACTAAAAACAAGAATGGTACAGTAGGCGCAATGGAACTAATTAGTATGCATATACAAAATTTCCAGGTTTTTTCTCCGCCTGTCACTGTTAAAATCTTTTACACAAATGGCACGCTGTATAAAACTGATGAAATATCATCTAATGATATTCTACCTAATGGTTACTACAAATACAATCTTACAATCTCATCCACAGATGTAACTAATGTCTTTGGTGATCATCGCGTATATGTGGAACATAATGACAATATCGGAGAAATACTAGTAGGGATTCCGCCACCACCATAAAAATGAAAACTCTACATCTTTCCAGTTTTAAAGGGGGAACTAAACTAAGTGAACAAAACTAAGTGAACAAAACCCCTCAAGGGCCATCTGAAATATTCTTTTGTGACTTTTTCACTATTTCTTATACGTGAAAGATATCATGCAGCGCAAGCGAAGTGGGAATTCCAGCCCTACTTTTATCTTCCTACTCTTCTCTGGAAAATGAGCGTAATTGTGCAGATGATTCTTCTAGTTTTTTAGTAAGTACAAATCCAAAGTTTTCGTAAAACCTTTCTCCGCTGATATTATCTGTTATAATTCAGATTTTTCTACAACGAGGACAACTATTCATACTGGAAGAAAATATTCGATTCATCACTTATTGCCTCGAATTAAATTGCAAATGAAATTTAGTTTGATGTGTGGAATGAGGTTTCTTTACCACTTGATCATATTATAGTATTAGTTTATTTTTTATCACATAAAAAAATTCTAACAATATTTTCATATTTTTTAAAAGTTTCGTAATTAAGATAATGATTATTTTATAATGCTAGTACACACTGCAATCTATGATATTAAAATACAATTATTACAGAAGCAACATGTGAGAGAAACTTATGTTCTCATAAACTGTGATCTTGGTAAGGAACAACAAATTGTTGAATTTCTTCAGAGACTGCAAAATGTCAGAGAAGTCCAAGCTACGTATGGAGTATACGACATAATAGCAAAAATTAAAACAACGACAGAGAGAGAATTAAACGATACAATACGATCGAAGATTCTAGGTTTGAGACAAGTTAGCAGTGTACTCACACTGCAGGTAGAATAATCATGACATTAAAAATTAGATTATGTTGATAATTAAATCATCTTGCAATCTGGTTTTTGTCATTTACACTTTCTGAGTTTTTTTCATGGCAAATCTCATCCATATCAAGATTATTGCAAATGCGGTCACTGCTGCAGCTAAAATATATTGAAAGATAGGTCCAAATTTTGTTGATACTGGAACATTAAAAATATATGTTACAACATTGTGGTCCTTGTCAAAATTATATAGATCTATTTTTAATACGTGATTTCCTGATTGTGTAAATGTATAATTAGTACTCCATGAGCTTCCGTCATGATATTGTGGAAGAAATTCATGTACTAATACATCGTTATGATATATTCTTGCTCCCATTGTAAAGTGATTGACACCCATTTCGGCATAGTTTGATTTATCTCCGTAGGTACCTTGATTGTAATTGAAGACTTTGAATTGTATGTGAGTAACTTGGTCTATTGCTGGAATGACTGGTTCTGTTGTAATGATCACTTCATAATTCCCTATGACCTCGGAATCTGAATTTAATGCGTCAGGCTGCCAATTCAATAATCCAAAAATCCCTTCAACAGATGTATTGTGAAGTGGCAACTCTGCGCTTGCATAATGGAATGTAAAAATAATTAAAAAACAATAACACGTGGCTGAAATTATTTCTATTTTTTCCACTTGTTATGTCAAATATGAATCGCTTAAAAATTATGCATATGTTTCTTAATTTTCTGTAAAAATAGAAAATCATTATAAGGTATTATAAGTAAAGATAATACTCCAATTCTTAAATGAAGACAAGTTCAAATTTTAAATTTTTAAAAATCATGAAAATGATGCTTCTTTGTTGCATTGCCTCGGTCCCTAGTTTACCGTCATATGGTCATCTTTATGGTTTTAACTATCAAGATTGGAAAAATCCCAGTGGTAATATTTACATTCAATTTGATACCACTCCATCTACTCCCAGTGTGGGTAAGAACTCTACTATGATCTTTAGTGTTCAAAATCTAAAAACAGGTGAACATCTCAAGGATTTCAAAGAAACTATTACAGTGGTAAATACCCCTGGACCTAGCTCAACTCCAAATGGACTCGTACATAAATTTGAAACTACTACAATACATGGGGCTGATTTTTCTCAGGACTATGTCTTTCCAAGTGGAGGAACTTATTATATATGGTTACGAATTGATACCCCAACTGCCATAAACATTGCAAAATTTACAGTTTTTGTTTCATCACCACAATTTCAATTTCTTAACATGAGTCTAATTTTATTACCAGTGGTAATTGTAGTTGTAACATTTGCTATAATATTGATAACCGTTGCATATTATGTTTATAAAAAAAAGCCTAAATGAAAACTTGTACTTCTCAATAGTATAGGAGCATCAAACTAGAAAATACACTGTACAGTAGTGGTCCTGCTGATCCATACTATAATTAATTTATAAATATTTTTAAGATGGGGAACCAAACTAGATGGACAAAACCCCTCAAGGGCCTTTTTTTGTTCTGTTGATTCCCATTCACGAAAAACGGGAATTTTTCTTTCCATTTTTAATTTTCAAGACTCTTGTTGAATCTAGTTTCAGATGTTACATCTACAAAAACTAGATGAAATTGCTTTGATGTGCGGTCCTAAAATAAACCAATATCCAGTCATCATAACTAAGAGTATTGAGGCTAGATCTTTTCCATTCTGTTACAAATGACCACTTGCCGTCAAAGATTACTTGTCCATGTCATCTAATCATGTTATCATTATAGGGTTCCATGGCAAGAACCAAATGCATTTGCAATAATATAACAAACATGATGAGCAGAAGACATGTTTTTCTTGTTAACAACCTTTGTGGTTATACGTTTTACATATACAAATTTTGATGTATTTTGAGCGATCCTGTATGTGTCAAGTTCTTCAGATGATAACATTGACCAATTAAGGATATGACTAATTTAAGACCACAAACGAGAAATTTGATAGTCGATTAGAATTACGGCTTTTGTTCACAGTCTACTCTTCAACCATCTTTTCTATTTCATCGATCATTCTTGGGTTGAGTGAACAATGCTGACCAGAACCTGTAGATTTTGGAATAATTAGATTAGCTTTGATCAGAACTTTGACAGCTTCTTTGACATTACCTCTCTCATGTTTTGGGAAGCTTTTCTGAAGATTATCAACAGAAGTATGTTTGCCACCAATGTATCCGTAAAAATACATCTTTCTTAGAATCTGGATGGCAAAAGAATCGAATTTCATTATGTGATGTATTACACTGATGTATATTAAAACTATGTAATTAATTACATACTAGTAGGTAAATATTTAAATAAACAAATATTGTTACTAAAACTATGAGTGTAACGAACCTAAAGAAAAGATCTGGAATTAAACTTTCTTCCAGAAAAGAAACAGTATCTAAAAACATGACACAAGTTGGACCTTTGGCAAGCACCTTTCCATGCTCCGAATCTAGAATCTTGGATCACATGGTTACAATGAAAGACTTTGACTATTCCATTTCAGACATTTCTAAAATCTCCGGAGTAGGTTTTAAAACAACTCTTCATATTGTACACAAGCTGGAAGATCAGGGAGTTTTGAAAAGAACAAGAAAGATTGGAAATGCCATATTGTACAAGCTGAATCCCGATTCAGCCCAGGCAAAATCAATAGGCAAACTAGCATTTGAGATTGCAAAAAAGAGAATCAGAGAAAAAATCTAACCCCGTGTACAATTCTTGACATAACCAGCTAAAGAAAGATAAGAATTTGGCATAAATCTACCCTTCCAATTTTACATCTTTCTAAAATGAATTCAAATGAAGACTCGAGTCAATTCAGTGACAATAGTAGAAAGTTCTTAAAAAAAGAAAACTAATCGTTTGCATGAGTTTCATTCATGGGGTCTTAACGGATCATGGAAATGCTCCTCAAGGGCTAATCTAATATTTTTTTGATGGAATTACAGGTAGGGAATCACACTGAATGAATAATTCCACCAGTGAGTCTTACCGGACTCAAACTTTTAGAGATTCATATCTATGAAAGTCTAGTTGATCCAGACTGAATTAAAGTTCTACTCCCTTGGGTCAGGAGTTGGAATGTGCTGTATCTTTTTGTTTATATTTTGCCCATGCATTGTTTACAGTAAAGACTATTCTCTTTCCAAGAATATGCTCTAACCACAATGGAATCATGAACTTTCTGTTAGGTGAAAAATACCTGTAATATTTTTCACTATCTAATTCCTTGTCGTCAAGAACATTTCGGGCAGCAAAGTCTCCACAAAAGGTACCCCATGGAAGACCGACACAGCCAAGAACAAAGTGGGTCCACGGGTGCTCTGGGTCGACAAGTACTGTAGGAATAAGATCTCTTGTCATGTCGATTCGTCCCTGCCAGTATTGGGTAAATCTAAGAGGCCGAATTGATGGAATTTTTTCTTTCAGTCCATTTATGACATGATCTATGATACGGGGTGTAGTAGTATCATTTTTTGCATATGTTGATAACATATCTCCTCCACCAACGAGGAGTCGCTTTGTACCTGTGAGTCTAAAATAAGTGTAGATGAGGTCAGAGTCCCAACATTGGAGAGGTCCTTGCGGGAAAAGTTCTGCAATCTCATCATCTCCCAAGGGTTCGCTAATAGAAAGAAAAGTCTGAGCATGGTATATGCTTTCATGATATTTTGTAATCTCAGGTTTTGGTTTATCTATACAAAAGATGATCTTGTCTGCAGTTACAGCACCAAGGTGTGTACGAACGGTATGACCCTCCCAAGAAAGTACTTCTGATGATTCAAAGATCTCTATGCCGTTATCCAAAAGAACCTGCTTGATTCCCTGTGCGTACAAAAGAGGATTGACTCCATATGTTCCCGTATACCGAATTGCTCCAGAATATGCCTTTGATCCGATAATGGAGGGCATCTCGGATTCCGCATACACTTTGCTGGTGTAGCCCATCTTCTTGCGTGCCTCTACCTCGTCCTGTACATCCTTCCATCCACTAGCATCTTTTCCTAGGAAAAGACAATCCTGAACTTGCAGGTCACATTCTATCTTGTATTTCTTGATGCTATCCACCATTATCTCAACTCCTTTTGAAGCAACTTCCCACAAATCCTTGGCACCCTTTGCACCATACCTTCGCAACAATTGTGACAGCTCAAGTTCGCTGTCAGGAGTTAGAAAACCAGCACTCTTGCCAGTAGAGCTTCCACCACAAATATTCTTGTCAATCAATACCACTTTCTTTCCTGATCCAACAAGGCGAAGTGCAGCTGCAAGACCCGCAGCTCCTGCACCTACTATTAGCACATCTGTTTTAATTTGGCCTCTTACTGGTTCTCTTATGGGTTCGTTGATCCCCAATAGCGTAGTAAACCACCAATCCTGCAAGATCACAAATATCAGCTTATCCTGTCATGTAAAATTATTAAGTCTGATGTAACTATGTTACGGTGTTTTTAATATGATTGTGTAAATGATATGATGTGTAAATGATTACAGATCCCACTGGCAAGGCATATGTAGGAATTACAATGATCATCATCGGTATAATTATAGTAGTAATGACATTTGTAATAAGTTTACGAATAAAACATTAAAACTATTTTTGTTAATAGTTTATTTACTTTTTCAGATTACAAATAATTTTATTAATTGAAAGTTATATGATTTGAATAGTGTGATTTAGACTTGTGATAGTCTACTGTTATGGTCTAATAGGTACAACTAAATTCTAAGTATGTTATTTGATTGTTAATCCAAATGACTTCTGAAGACAAGAAGACTGACCGTTCTACGCAACACCTTGCAAACGAACGTACCTTTCTTGCATGGATACGCACTTGCATAGCCCTTATGGGATTGGGTTTTGTAGTTGCAAGATTCAGTCTGTTTCTTAGAGAATTTAGCATTATAACAAAAAATCAAACAATTCCATCTAACTTGCCAGCACAGTCATCATCAACTATGCTTGGTATGAGTATGATTGGGCTTGGAATTTTGCTGATAATTTATGCATTGACAAACTATCTCAAAGCTCAGAAGGATATAGAAGCAGGCAAATATCTACCAAGGAATTCCATAATGTACGTAGCAAGCATCGGTCTTGCCATCTTCGGAGTCATAGTGCTTGCATATCTAATTCTAATATCTTCTTGATTACACTGTCAGTTTCAGATATTACGTTGTCTTAATTGTAGTTCAGGTCACGAGAATATTTTTACTCTCTAGATTGTTTTGAGGACTTGTACAAGATATTGTTTTTTCTTGACATGTCTTTCTTGGAGTGCATTTTAGAGAAGTTATGCATGTATTCCAGAGCATATATCACTGAACACATGTGAATTGTATTGTTGTCCCATATGTAATTTAATATTGCCGCGAGGAATAATTTTGCAAAACACACTTGGTATGAGATAATCTGCCATTACGTAGACTCCAATTAAGAGGCACCCAATTAAAATTAAAAGTCCAAACGGTATTTGCATTGAATTATTCTACCTAACGTTTCAATATAAAAGCCATTTTAGATTATTTCAAATATGTCGATTTTTCTAATATACTTTTTGTACAAATCCGTCATGTTTTGTCTTTGATATGTTTCAAATCCTTACAGGTTCAAATCCAATAAGATCACTAACAGCGCTTTGTTTTCAGTTCAACACCATCATTTTGATTCCCTTGAGGGCTTTGTTCACTTAGTTTAATTCCTCTCCTAAAATACGACAAACAAAATACCGGACGAGTTTGGTTAAATTTGTTTAATACCCCATATCTTGTTCAGACATAATTCTTACAAATACTCTATATTGGACATAGTATTCTTTAGGTCGCTTGATGCCTTCTTACCTTTACTACTAGCATTTCCCTCAAGGGCCTCATTTCTTATCCCAGGTCAACGGTCTTAAGGCACATCAATCTACTGTCTAGTCTTTCAAGATTGTTAAACAAGAAATAAAATAAAGTTTCCAAATCTGACACTGATCATCTTGTATTTGATATTCTTGTAAATGCTCATTTTTAGGATTTAGTCTTTTAGTTTGTCAACTTTTTCAGTTCATCTAAAAGAAAAATTGCATTATTGTACTTCTCATCCTTGGCCGCATACACTAGCATTATGATCTTGTTTTCTTTCGCAATATATTTTATTTTCTGTATAGTTTTTTTCCATTCTTTAGTTCCTTGTGATATCTTTTCTTGAACTCGTTCCATTTTTCTACATCATGAGAAAGCCATTTTCTTAGTTCATTACTTGGAGATATTTCTTTTAACCATAGATCGATTCTTGCTTCATTTTTGGAAACTCCCCTTGGCCATAATCTATCAACCAATATTCTGTATCCGTCATCTTTAGATGGTTTTTCATAATCTCTCTTGATTTTTATCATCTTAATTATGCTGTGATTATAGATAATAATTGCATGTCAAAAGACTTCTCTTTGCTATTGTGTGGTACTAAGACAAAATGAACTGAACACCTGGAATCTCAAAATATTCCAAATTTGCTTGATTCCATCTCTTCTTTTATGGCTAGTTTGACCTTGAGATTTTTTTGGCTGACCTTGTCATTTAACCAAGTCAAAAACTTGTGGTCTAACCCCTTTCCTTTCATCTTTTCAAAATCAGGCCCCATCTGGTCTGATAATTTTCTTACAAGTGATCTATTGACGCAAACTACATAGAAATGCCATCCAAAGGCAAACTCTGAATCAGTTACTATGAATTCGTTTTCTCCGTGGACCATTTTTTCTACATTGCTAAGAGTCGATATGATGGCTTTACTGGTGTTTTCATAATCAATTGCTGATACATTGATGTTGATTCTTTCCTGCATCATGCACTCTATACTACATTTACAAATAAAAACATGACTGAGAACTTGGTCTAATGGTCAAGCAAGTGTTCTACTTCTATGTTAAAAAAAGTCTTGAGAATCCCAATGTAGCTCTTTACAGGATCCGGTATCTCATCTCCGCATGCAATTCCTAGATTTTTTGCATTTATCCATATTACTACGGTCTGAAGTATTGTAAGAAATCTGTCATTTTCAAAATTTTTTGAACCTACAGCTTTAGTATATCTATCAGCAAATTCCCATGCAACCGCAAAATCAATACAGTCTGTATTAAATATTGCAAGCATTTGATCTCGAAGAGACTCTGCCTTCTTGAATGGTGTGATATTTAGAATATATGGAAAATCTATCTTGTCTGGCATGTATCCTGCAATGGGCCCCCATATTGTTATTATTTTACATCCGGGTTTCAGATCTTGAAATCTTGCAGTCATGGTTTCAATTATTTTTTCATCTGAAAACCAGAAGAGTATGACGCTTGCATCACTAATGTCAGAAACTATGACATCTTGATGTAAAAATGATCCATTTGTAATATGTTTTTCTTGAAGCAATCTTTGTCCTTGAAGTATCTTCTCTTTGCTATTATCAATTCCTGTTGCTTTTTTTACCCTAAATTCTTGTAAGGCTATTGTAATGCTATTGCCATTACCACATCCAAGGTGATAAAAGATATCATTTTCAGTTAGTTCCGCAAATCTGAAGATCTCCTTTATTGTCTCATCTGATAATTCTACATCATCTCCACTAATTATCGATCTTGGAAGCGATGATAGATATTCTTCAATTTTCACAAAATAGGTACAGTCTATACTAAATTTATTCTCTTATTCTCTCAAGGGCCGATACTGCTTGCCACAATGTAACTCTAACATATGATGGCATGTTGGGATCTTGAGATATGTCATCAAGAAGACTAATGGCATTTGCGGCTCTTACTGAAACAGGAGAGTCTTGTTTTTTCAAGTTTACAACAAGATCCGTCAAATCCTTCTTTATGTTTCTTGGAGTGGAAGGATTTGATGCAATTTCAGCAAGAGTGCTTATGGCTGTATTCAGAGTATCAATATTTGGATCTTTTTTCTCGACCATTGCACCATTCAAGCTTATGCTAATTGAGCTTATTTTATAAAGTTTGCACTATACTTCTACAAAGATATTTTCTGATTCAACTATTACTTTATACGAATTCAAGTCTTTTATCTTGACAGGAAACTCAGAAAGATTACCTGCTTTACAATCAAATTTTGCTCCATGCCAACCACATGTCACAATTGATCCATCTAAACTTCCTTCAGAAAGACTTGCTCCAGCATGCGTGCATGTATCATTGATTGCATAATAGCTACCATCTATGTTTACAACAAGAACATCCTTGCCATCTATTGTAACTTTTTGCATCTTACCTGGAGCAAAATCGCTTGTTTTTCCAACAATTATCTTTCCCATATAATATTGAAAATTCTGACTCTTAATAATTTTAATGCCTGTTTGTTAGATGTCAGAGTTTAAAATTAAACAAATTTCACAGTGTTTTGTAACTTGCCAAGGTTCTCTATCTCCATTTCTATCTTATCCCCATCCTTCAAAAATACGGCATCTGGCTTGTTGAGCATGACTCCTGCAGGTGTTCCGGTAGATATGATGTCCCCTTTTTCTAATGTCATTGCTTTGCTTAGCAATGATACAATTGAGTATACCTTTAGGTGCATATTTGATGTTGAAGAGTTTTGTCTGATATCTCCATTTACTTTGGTTAACATTTTGAGATTCTGCGGTTCAGGTATCTCATCTGCAGATGTTATCCAAGGACCGCAAGGAGCGAAAGTGTCAAAACCTTTTGCTCTGGTAAACTGTTTATCTTTTGCTTGTATGTCTCGTGCCGAAGTATCATTTAGAACCATGTATCCGAAAACTGCTTCTTTTGCCTCTTTTTCTGATATGTTTTTACAATCCTTACCAATTATTACTGCAAGCTCGATTTCATAATCAAGCTTGGATACAAATGATGGACAAACTATGTCTGATGTAGCTCCATTGAGTGTTGTTCTAGGTTTTATTACTATGGCTGGCTCATCTGGAGGGATCAAGTTTTGTTCTTTTGCATGATCTTTGTAATTGAACGCTAGACAAATTATTTTAGATGGATTTGGAATCGGAGGAAGAAATTTGAAATCAGATAAATTCTCAGTATAGTTTAGATTTTTTGCATTATTTTTTATTTCATCATACCAACCATCAAACAAGAAATCTTTGATACTCTGAGGTATGGGAATTCCAGTCTGAGATGTCATACTCTCTCTTGTCAAAACCTTTTCTCCATTGACAAAAGCATATGTTTCCATATTTTGTTTAAGCAATCTTGCAATTTTCATTTTCTTCACTTGTGTGTATATATCGCTTGATTTGCAGAATCTTTTCTGCAATATCCGAATCTTACGAACTGGATTTGTGATCCCACATTTAACTCTAAGTAGTATTGTTCTGTAATCGCTTGTTTGACTTCTAGACTATTCTCGTTAAACTGGTCATTTATGAAGAGAACATTTGATATTAAAACCTCTATGTTAACTGGATTCTTTCTTGAAACCCACTGAATTTTTGGAATTTCTGATTTATAGCCGGTGCCAGTGATCTCTCCTTCCATCTCTGGACCTATCTTTGTTACTTTTATGTTGTATAATTCTAATAATCTTACTTCATCACCAATCTTCAGCGGCTTTGCATCATTTCCAGATATGTAGAAGTTTCCATCTATTGTAACTCGTCTTTTGCCCATCTCGTTTTGAGGATGATTTGAAATTTCAATCTCAGTAAGATTGTTGTTGATCACTGTCAATTTTACAGGATCAAAGACAATGAATAGTCTTACACTTGTCGGATCAATTATTTTTCGATTAAACGATTCAAGTGTTTCAAATGGGGGCAAAGTATCAGACTTGGTAAAGCCAAGGGAAAGAACAAATTTCCTAATGGCTTCTGGGACTATTCCTTTTCTACGTAACCCTTCCAGAGTTGGAAGTCTGGGATCGTCAAATCCTGATACTTTTCCTTCCTCTACAAGAGGTTTTAACACTCTCTTGGATACTGGCATTCCTTCAAACTCTAGCCTTGAAAACTCTAGCATCCTTGGTTTACGCATATTCAGTTTATCTAAAAGCGTATAGTAAAGTTCAGTTCGTAATTCGTATTCTTTAGTTCTAAACGCATGGGTGATTCCGTCTATGCTGTCTTCAACGGCTACTGCAAAGTCGTAGTTTGGCCAAACTCTGTATTTGTCCTTGTGGATTGGATGTGACTCGTCTATTATTCTAAACAAGGTTGGATCTCGCATGACTGTATTTTCTGAACTCATATCTCCTCGGAATCTGACTATGGCTTCACCTGGTTTGAATTTATCAAACATTTTATTCCAGCGAGTGTTATTTTGATCAAGATTTCCTGCTCTGCACTTACATGATATCATTTCTCTTCTGTTCTTGCTAATTGTTTCCTTGTTACATGTACACACATATGCATGACCTAAATCAATAAGCTCTTTACCTTTCCTGTGAATTATCTCCATGTCGTCTGAGGTATTTTTTATGAGATCATATTTTACATCAAGCCAGTCAAGGCCAACTTTGATTGCTGCATAATATTCTAGACGTTCTTTTTCTGGATTTGTATCATCAAATCTTAGAATGAGTTTTCCTCCATACATCTTTGCATATTCTTCATCAATTATGGATGCCTTTGCATGACCAATGTGAGGATAGCCGTTAGGCTCTGGGGGAAAACGTGTAATCACATTACCTTGCTCTGCACCTTCAAGAGGCGGAAGACCGGTTCTTTCTTGTTTTGGTTTTACTATCAACAGTTCTGCATAATTGCTCTCAAGCTCTTCTCTTTGTGATTCTATTGATAATTTATTAACATCAGCCACTGCCTGTGAAATAAGTGGGATTACATCTTTTATCCTAGAACGCAGTTCTAGTTTTGTACCGATTACTTTGGATATGATCGAGTCGTTTCTAGTTTTTCCGTTGTGTTCTGATGCATTGAGAAGGGCAATTCCTCGAATTATCCTTTTTAATTCGTCATCCAATTAAAGACTCCTCTCTACTACAAAATCAAGCAAAGAGAGTAACTCATTTTTTGCAGGTCCATTGTATATTGATATAGATTTCTTGGCTGCGTTGGAATGATACACTGCCTTTTGTTTTATTATTTCTTCTATTCCTAGAGATGAAATTATAGAAATGGCTTTCTCCACTTCGTTTTTTGAAACAGATGAATTGCCAAACGCATTGAGAATTATCTTCTTTTCTTGATTACCAGCTTTTTTAATCGCCATTAAAATTGGTAATGATTTTTTTCCTTCTCTGATGTCATTTCCAACTGGTTTTTTTGTAATCTTTGGATCTCCTATCACTCCAATCAAATCATCAATTATCTGAAAAGCAATTCCCAAGTTTCTTCCAAATGTGGACAATCTTTCCACGTCTGAAAATTTTTTCTTCGCTGATATTGCACCCATTGCACAAGATGCTACAAATAGAGACGATGTTTTCTTTTCAATCATCTTTATGTATTGATTTTCATTTGGTATCTTACTTGATTTTGCCATGCTGATATCAAGTGTCTGACCTTCACACACATCAGTACAGGCTTTTGCTAATGTGGCAACAAGATTCAAGCCAACATCTTCTGACTTGTGAAGGTACGGTTTTGAGATGGTTTCAAATGCTCTTGAGAACAACAAATCTCCTGCAAGAATCCCAATCGGCATTCCAAATCTCATGTGAACTGTTGGTACACCGTGCCTGACTTCATCATTGTCCATGATATCATCATGTACTAACGTAAAATTATGCACCATTTCAATTGCAGCTGCAGCAGGTATGGCCTGTTTTGTAGTTCCTCCTAAAAGTTGGCAACTTTTTATGACCATGTATGGTCTTAGTCTTTTTCCTCCATGATCAATCAGATAACTTGCTGCATGATACAGATCCTTTGGTTCACCCAAAAGTCTAGTTGCAAGAAATGAATCTATCTTGGACGCTGTTTCTGCAAGTTTTTCTAATTTCATTCTTTTTTTAGCTCCCATTTATGGTCTGGAAAATGATGCTTTAACGATGTCTCTAACTTACTTTTAAGACCGTCTCTATTCCACATCCTGAGAATCTCTTTATGTCTCTCACTAATGTTGTGACTTGATTCAGGCAGAAAGTATAACGCAACTAACATCCATGGGCAGAAAATCTGAGGCGTTTTTTCAATCTCTGACAATATTTGTTCTAGTGTAACCCATCTGATGTTTGAAATCTCATCTTCTACAAGTTTTATTTTTGAAGGATCGTCCAATATGCCAATTAAAGTGCCACAAATTTCATTTTCTGATCCAATATCTTTGTAGGGAACGTGATACTCAAACTTGTACAAATAATCTAGTTTACATGTAACTCCCAATTCCTCTGGCAGTCTTCTTTCTGCAGACGAGATGTAATTCTCGGACTGTCTTGGATGGCTTGCCACTGTTCCATCCCAATCTCCTGGCCACAACATCTTGCTCATACTTCGCTGTGTAAGCAAAAGTTGTCCTTCTTTATTGAATAAAAATATGGTAAAGGCCCTGTGAAGTTTTCCATTTGGTAAATGACATTTTACCTTTTCCTCAGTCCCAGTTTGGCTATCTGTACCGTCTACGAGAATGAGATATTCCATAGTCATCCTCTAAATATTGTTCCCTCAAAACTCTTGCCATTTATTGCATTTGTTATTCTCTTTGGAGAATTTCCATTTACAAAAAAGACATCTGTTCCACCCTTTGATATCTCAAATGCCTCTTTTATTTTACGAGACATGCCTCCCGTAACATCCATTGACACTTTTGAAGTAATTGGCTTTTCTTCTGTTATCTCACTCAAAAGCCTCTTGCTTTTCATGTCTGAATATACTCCATCTACATTAGTGACAAAAATTGCAAGACGAGGATGTAATATCTTAGAAAGGATTCCCATGATTCTATCTCCAGATAGAATGTAAAACTTGTTTTTTCCAAACCACATGGCATCTCCATAAGAAATTGGCGTTAATCCTGTTTTTGCAATCTTGGGAATTTCTTTAACTTTCTTGATTAGTGGTTGATTACCTATCATAAAATCACTAGGGGGTAGACAATATGGCTTTAAACCAGATTCTAGAAATGATTCCAATACAATACTATTTAGTTCTACCATAGAATTTTTGACGGCAGAAACTCCTTTGGCTTCATGTCTTTGAGGTTTTGTATGCATATCATACTTTACAGACCAGTAATGACCAAAAGATCCTCCCCCATGTACTATGACCAGCGGCTCATCTATATTTTTGAGGCTTGTAGCAATTCTTTTTATCGAGTTTCTATTTGGGGTTAATGGTTTCTCCTTGTTAGTAATTATGGAACCTCCCAGTTTAATCAGGATCATGATTTTTAACAATGCCATAGACGGTTTTAAAAAGTATCTCACTGAATAGTTGACTTGATTCAAGCCGGATGGTAATTGTTAATTCGTTTCTAGGTGTGTGCATAAAATAGAGAATTCCTGTTATGAGTAATTCTATTTTTTATGCATACTTGAGCCCATTGTAGTCTATCTTTGCTATAAAACAATCTGAAGTTTTTCTCAAGTTGTCTAGCGTATCATTTTTGTTGAAATCGTCTACAAGAGAAATTGTGCATCCACCTCCGCCTGCTCCTGTTATCTTTGCACCATGAGATGTTTTTTTTGCCTCTTTGACTAAAAAATCTATTTTTTCTGTAGAGACTCCTATCTGTTTTAACAACTCATGATTTCTTAGCATTAGCAAACCTAGTTTGTTCAAGTTATTTTCTTTCAAAGAGACTATGGCATTATTGACTATGTCAATTTCTTCATTACATAATTTGTTGAAAAGTTCCGTGTTTTCCTCTTTAAACTTCTTGACCTGCCTTACAACATCTCGAGTATCATGGACTTGTGCAGAGTTTGATATTATGAAACTCAAATCATTTCTTGACGGAATGTCTTGAAATCCATTCTTTAGGTCATATGATACCAATCCACCAAATGTCGAAACTGATGAATCCGCACCTGAGTTTTGTTCAAATACGGTACGTTCTGCTTGTATGGCTATCTTTACTACTTCATCTTTTGATAATTTATGGAATAATCCGTTAACTGAAGCTGTAACTGCGACACAGGCGGCAGACGACGAGCCAAGTCCTACTCCTGGAGGTATCTCAGACTCTACGATTATCTCTATGCCTTGTTTTATAGAATTTTCTGTTATTGCTTTTTGTGCTATGTAAAAGAAAGGTTTCATAAATTTTGGTTGGGTGTTTTCTAAATTATTTAATGAATTTAGATCCATCTCTGATTCTCCCAAAGAAGATCTTATTCTGATTATTTTATCGTCCACAAATTGTGATGTAGCAGTTATTCTCTTGTCTATGGAACATAATATGGCCCTGATACCGTATACTACAAAATGTTCTCCAAAAAGAATAATTTTTCCAGGAGCAGATGCAACAGATTTCATGAAAACACTATCGACGCATATCCTACCACTGAGCTCTTGTCGCCTGCTATGTCCCCGCTAGTAGCATACTTGATCAAGGTTCCCTTGGTTGCTCCTAGTTCTTTACAAGCTATCATGGTGGATGCAATCGCTCCATAACCACATGCACTAATCTGTTTTTCTTGTAATGTACTATAAAATTTGTCTATATCCAAGTTAAGTATCGTATCTATCAGAAATTTGTCTTGTTCATGAGCAAAATCATTTGGTTCGTAATGAGTAAAATCTGAAGAACCAATTATGATAACATTCCTGGTTTTTGCAATTGTCGCTATGGACTTGCCAATTTCAATTGCAGTATTATAATTCTGATCAATCAAAATTATGGGCAAAATCTTGAATTTGTGGGAAAATATTTCCTGAAGCATTGGGAGTTGTACCTCTAAACAATGATCTCTTGTATGGGAAAAAGAATCAAACTCTATCAACTTTGAAACCTTGTTGATCTCAATTGCAGACTCGGTGTCTACCTCAATATCTCCAATGGGCGTCTTCCATGTGCCTTCCTTCATCAATGCAATATCTCGACCTATTCCCCAATGGTTTGGTCCTATGATTATCACAAGATCTGGTTTCTGCGATGATATGGCATAGTATGAATCAGCAGCTATTGGACCAGAGTATTCATATCCTGCATGTGGGCATATGACACCAATAATTTTCTTATCATGTGGTGAAGGTGGTAACTTACCTGGACCATATTTGTGCAAAAAGCAATTTCTTATGCTTGATTTAAGTTCTTGAGTTGTTTTTGGATAGAACATCCCAGCAACAGCTGGTGTCCTCACCTGCATTGTGTTATTGCCTCTGTGTTCTCATTCTTTGGGGAGGCATTCTTTCGGATTCTTCTTCTAACTCTTCTTCTGTTATTTTGGTTTCAAAGTCATCTATTTGGTATTTCATAGATTCTGCATTCTTTAATTTGCCTTTTTGCATCAGTATCTCTCTTGCTAAAAGCCAATAGGTTGCAGCTAGGGATTTTCTTCCTCTGTTGTTTGCTGGAATTACCAAATCAATTTTAGATGTGACATTATCTGTATTGGAAATGCCTATTACGGGAATTCCTGCATTGGTTGCTTCTACAACTGCTTGCTCATCTACTTGTGGATCTGAAACAAAAACTAATTCTGGTTCTCTATAGTATGGCAATGATGGGTTTGTTAGGGTTCCAGGCATGAATCTTCCAAGCATGGGAGTTGCGCCGGTCACCTCACAGAATTTCTCAACAGGAGTACTGGCATATTCTCTACCTGAGCAAACTAGGATTTTTGTGATATCTGCTCTGTTGATGAATGTGGCAGCTGTTTGAATTCTGGATAATGTTTTCTTACTATCAATAATGTAAAGCCCTTCGTTTGTAGCCTTGGTAACAAATGGAGTCATGAATTTTGTTTTTACCTGAGTGCCTACCCTTATTCCGGTAGACAATACGTATTTCTCCATGTGTTCAAAATCTTCTTGTTTGCTCATTCTGTGTTTCTAAATCTCGGCCATTCCACGTATTAAATCATACTCTGAAAGTCGTATCAGTTCGTTAAGTTTGGCCATTCTTTCTCCACCTAATATGCCAACCTTGAGCATCTTTGATTTGGTGGCAATTCCAATGTGTGATATGTGAGAATCTGTAGATTCCCCAGATCGATGGGATGTGATTAATTTTACATTGTTATTGTTTGCTTCTTTGGCAAATTCAAGTGCATCATAAAGACTTCCTGCCTGATTTACTTTCAATATTGCTCCACTACAAGCTCTTATTTTTACTGCTTTTTTGAGAATTTTGGTATTTGTTACCAGCAGGTCATCACCAGTTATGAGAACGCGGGGAAATTTTTTAGTCAAGATTGCCATGTCTCCAAAGGCTTCTTCATGAACTGCATCTTCGGCGTAAACAAGTTTGTATCTCTTTATTATGTCTGAAGCAAACTCGATCTGTTTTTCAGGAGTGTTTTCAAAGCCTGCTCTATCGTACACATATTTTTTCTTCTTTTCATCCCACTGCGTGGATGAAGCAAAATCTACGCCCAGTGAAACTTCCTTTCCTAACGTGAAACCAAGTTGTTCACAAGCTTTTGCAGATATTTCTAGTGCTTCCTCATTTTTTAATTTAGGAGCCCAACCGCCTTCATCCCCCCTTCCGTTTGTAAAACTTGGATCTTTTTTTGCTAGAATCTTTCCTACTTCTTTGTGTACCATCAAGTTAACCTCTATTGCATCGCGAATAGTTTTGGAGCCTGTGGCACAAACTAAAATTTCTTGAATGTCTGGGGTGCCTGGACCTGCATGTGCTCCTCCTCCTAAAATATTTCCTAGCGGAAATGGATATCTAAAAGCTGGGTCTTTTGCAAGCAACTTGAACATTGGTACCTGTAGTGCTTTTGAAGCTGATTCAATTGATGCAATGGTTAATGCAAATGCAAGTGAACCTCCCGCTCTTGAATAATTTGGAGTTGAATCAATTTCTCTTAGGGTTTCGTGAATTATTTTCAGATTGGATGGATCAAGGCCTACAAACTTTTTTGCGTTCTTTTTTAATATGCTAAGGCTATTCTCTGGTTTATTCTGAGGAAAACTCTGAGCTTCATGTTTTCCAACACTTGCACCTGATGGAGCGCAGACTCGTCCTATGTATTGGTTATCTGATATAACGTCAACTTCTATGGTTTGACTTCCTCTGCTGTTGTAAAGTATTCGCCCCTCAATGGAGGTAATCCTGGGCATTCTATTCTAGTTCGGATCTTACTTCTTGTTCTCTTCTTCTGATTGCTTCGTAAAATGGAATGACTTGATGAATTGTCTCAACTGATGTTAATATCATCGCTCTACAACAATATCTTTTAAAACCAAAAGAATCTAAAACTTTTCCTGGATCTTCTCCGCTTTTAACACGATTCTGATATTCCTTAAACTTGTCAGCAACCAAATTTCCACATGTAAAACATCTAACAGGGATGAGCACAGTCACAAAAAGTAATCAAGGCTTATAAAAACCATACATGGGTAAAACCAATTGCGGGAGTCGCCCAGCCTGGTCAAAGGCGCTAGCT